>DATKNJ010000301.1:0-3602 GCA_035541395.1 Anaerolineales bacterium | reverse complement strand
GTGAATAACCGATAGATTCTTTCGATGGCTTGTAATCCCGCGCTGGTGACCATCGTGATTCCTGAAATATCCACCAACAAAAAGTGCGCTCCGTTGGCGCGCACCTGGCTGGCGGCCTCGAGGAACGCTTCCTGTGTGGCCGCGTTCAAGATGCCGCTCAAATGTAGAACGGTCACTCGCCCCTCTTCTTTTGTAATGGTCAAGGTATCCGTCATCTCAACACCTTCTTATGGCGGGAACGATTCTTCGTCACGGTGAAAATATTATTATACCCGTAGTATGTTGCAAAGCGAAGCGTGAAGGCTGTAAAGGGAATAACTAATTGTGGACTTCGAATATTCGCCACAGAGCACACTGAGTTTTTTCTTTGTTTATTTCTCTGTGAACTCCGTGATCTCTGTGGTGCAAAAGGCTAGGACTATTCTTTATATCCCCAATGCAAAACTCCGAGATTATAATCGCCGCATTCTTTAGCTGTTGTAACGAAAGAATCGTTCAGGAGACAAAATGATGGAAGACGTCCGGCCTGTTCTGGCTTTTTGTAACCCCGCCACCGGTAAGCAATTTGGAGAAGTGCTCATGGCATCGCCTGAGGAGGTGCGCCGGGCGATGAACGAGATGCGCGCGGCTTTCCCAACCTGGAGCGCCAAATCGATCAAGGAACGAATCCGCATCTTGCGTAAATTCCAGGCGGTCTTGCTCGACGCGCAGGATGAAATCACTGCGGTTTTGAATCAAGACTGCGGCAAAAACCGTCAGGATGCATTGATCGAATTATTTGTCACGGTGGACATGCTCTCTCAATATTGTTCGCAGGCGCCGCGCTGGTTGAGGCGTCGTCGCGTTTCCTCCGGGTTGTATCTTTTCAAGCAATGCTATGTGGACTATCGCCCGCATGGTGTGGTGGCCGTCATCTCGCCCTGGAATTATCCGTTGACGCTGGCGCTGCCTCCGATGCTGGTGGCTTTGCTGGCAGGCAATACCGTGATCTTGAAACCCTCGGAAGTGACAGGCGCTACCGGTGTTTTGATTCAGGACCTGATCACGCGCGTGCCGGAGTTGGCTCCGTTCGTGCGCGTCGTCCACGGTGACGGGCGCGTCGGCGCGGCTTTGATCGAGGCGCGGCCTGATTACATTTTCTTAACGGGTTCGACTCCCACCGGCCGCAAAGTGATGAAAGCCGCCGCGGACTATTTGATTCCCACCGCGTGCGAGTTGGGTGGCAAGGATGCCATGATCGTCCTCGATGACGCGGATATTCCCGCAGCGGCGCGTTGGGGCGTGTGGGGCGCTTTCTTTAACGCGGGCCAGACTTGTATGGCGGTCGAGCGGGTGTACGTGGTCGAATCGGTGTATGACGAATTCCTTCGTCAGACTCTGGCATATACGGAACAGTTCAAAGTTGGCTATAGTTCTGATATCAACGAGAGTTCGGGCTTTGGCCCCGTGACCGATCCGCGGCAGGTGAAAGTCATCGAGCGCCATCTCGAAGATGCGTTGGCAAAAGGTGCGCGCATCCTGACCGGCGGAAAGAAGCACGATATGTTCTTCGACCCGATCGTGATGGTGGATGTGGATCATTCGATGGACTTGATGCGCGACGAGACCTTCGGGCCGATCATGCCGATCATGAAAGTGAAGGATGAGGCTGAGGCAGTCCGCCTGGCCAACGACAACGGTTTTGGCCTGGGCGGATCGGTATGGAGCCGCGACATGGATCACGCCTGGAAGGTGGCGAAGGAGTTGCAGGCCGGCTCGATCATCATCAATGACAGCATCGCGCAGTTCGGTGTGCCGATGCTGCCGTTCGGCGGCATCAAGGACTCGGGTTTTGGTCGCATTCACGGCGAGGAAGGCTTGATGCAGTTCGTGCGCCCCTACAGTTACATGGTCGGCCAGCCGCCCGTCAAATGGGACATCGCCACGATTTTACGCGAGCCCGGTCATTACAATTTGGGCGCGGCCATCATGCACGCCGTCTTTGGTGTGACGTTGCGCCAGCGTTGGGAAGCGATTGCGCAATTGCGTGGAGAGCGCGAGAATAAGAATTAATTGAAGCTCTGAGGAGAGGTCATGATTTCATCGGTCGTTTATCCGTCCATAGTGTATACTCTCGTTTTTACCGCCGGCTTTTGGTGCTGGATCTTTTTTGAAGTTTGGGTTTTCCTGCGTGAGCGGGGAACTGCGCGCGATAGCTCTCGTGATCGCGGCAGTACCTTCTTTGTGATTCTCATTTTGGCTGTGGGGATGACTCTCGGACTCAACTTTCCCCACATGGCGCCGCAGTTCAATCTCCTGAGTTTCTTCCCGGCTTTCTTTGTGCTTGGCATCGCCCTCGTTGTTGGCGGACTCCTCTTTCGCTTTTGGGCCATTCAAACGCTGGGAAAATTTTTCCGCACCCGCGTCATGATACAAGACGAACATCGACTGATCACCAGCGGGCCGTATAAATATTTGCGCAATCCTTCCTACACGGCGTTATTGCTCATCCTGCCCGGCTTTGGTTTTGGGATAGGGAATTGGCTCAGCGCCCTCGTGCTTTTTGTAGCGGGCGTCATTGCTTATGCCTGGCGTATCGCAATTGTTGAAGAGCCGGCGCTGGCCAAACAATTTGGGGAGGAGTTTCAGGCTTATAAGAAAAAGACTTGGGCGCTTATCCCGTTTATTTGGTAATTATCGTCATTGGTAAATGGAAATTGATTGAATAAAACATCTCTGGAGAAATCCAGAGATGTTTATCTTTGAATGGATTGTAATCGCTACAATGATCTGTTAGAGAGGTTTTTCTTTTGCGAGTTCTATTTTGTTCTTGACAAACTCGACAATTTGAAAAAGTTTCTCACGATTCGTCAAGTTTACTCTTGTCCAGAAAGCATCATTGTCTTGTTTATCGTAAAAGATCAAAACATCGCTTTTTATATATCTTAACAAGAATAATGGAATGAGTAAGGCAATACCGCCTATAAATAACCTGAGATATAGGGAAAATAAATGGTGAGCACCTATTTGCTCGCCGAAAAGAATTGTAGTCGAACCAGTTACCATGCCTACAAAAAACAGCCAATTGCACCAAACATTATCCCAATTATGATTGATCGTTTTGACCAATTTTGTTTGCCCATTCAATTCGTCATACTTTATTGTGGTTGTGGCTTCTTCTACCAGACTCTTTTCAACATCAATAATTTTGTCTTCATAAATCCTAACTTCTGACTTGCTCAGGAAGTCTGCAAAGTCAAATTCTGTGAACTGAAAAACAGGAGAAGCGCTTGGAAGGGGGCCATCAAAATAGCTCTCGTTTATGATTTCCGCTTTTTGCTTGACTAAATTTACGGCTTCCAACATTGTTTTTTTGTTCTTTGCGGACACTTTGACGCCTAATAATGGGTTTTTGTTTATGCCAAAAAATAAATAGTACTCATATTTACGAAAAGCAGGGATGATGAGTAAGAGAGCAAAAATTGTTGCAAGCTTTTCAGCGATTGCAGTAATTGAATTTGTCATGCCCCAAAAAATGAAGCCAAGAAATGCCGCGTTTACCAAAAGAACTACAATAAAAGATGCTGACAACCAGTTCAAGTCATTCATTCTTATACTTCGAA
>DATKNJ010000300.1:0-22352 GCA_035541395.1 Anaerolineales bacterium | reverse complement strand
ACAAAAAACAATCGTGAGTTGTTGAAGATAGAAAGGAATTAAACTTTGTCTACAAAGCGCAGAACAAGTCAGGGTATTACGGGGTTGGGTTTGCTTGTTGTTGTAATCTATGTGCTCTTCCAAATTTTTTCCGGCCAGAGCAGCAATGCGCCGGCAACAGCCACGTCTGTTCCACCGACGCAAGTGATTGTCACGGAATCGCCAACCGTGCTGCCTTCCAGTGGAAGCTTATCGAATGGTGCCTCAACGGATAATGGTCAAACGCCGGCATGGCTGAAGGTGTATTTCACAAATCCGAATCCACCAGATCAAATTGGGACTGGTATCGACCAGTTTGTTGTGCCCGTGATCAATAACGCGCAGAAAACTATTGACGTAACATCATTTGACTTGAATCTCCCCAGCTTTGTGGATGCGCTTGTGGCTGCGGCCCAACGCGGCGTACAAGTCCGCGTGGTATACGATGGCACGAATGGTACTCAAAAGTTGAGTGCATCTGACTCTCCGACAGGACAGGCGTTGGATGCCATCCAAACGTTGAAAGAGGTGGGGATTCAACTTGTGAATGGCGGCCGCTCGAATGGCTTGATGCACGATAAGATCATTATCGTTGACGACGCGACTTTATTTATGGGTTCGTGGAACATGTCCTATAATGATACCTATCGCAACAATAATAATTTGCTGGAGATTACCGATCCAACGTTAATTGCAAATTATCAGGCGAAGTTCAACGAACTATTTGTCGATAAGCGTTTTGGCACCAAAGCGCAAGTGGGTGCGCAGACGCCTCAAATGACCATTGGCGGGATTCAGGTGTTCAATTATTTTTCACCAGTTGATCATGTAATGGATAAGCTTGTAACGCTGGTGAATGGCGCTCAAAAGTCTGTCCGTTTTATGATTTTTACATTTACGGATCAAGACTTGGCGAACGCGATGATCAGCCGTTATCAAGCAGGCGTGGATGTGGCCGGTGTCATCGAGAATCGCGGTGCTTCGCAAGGCGCTCTGGTTCCGTTGGCTTGCGCGAAGGTTCCTGTTAAAGTAGATGGTAATAAATACACCATGCATCATAAAGTGATTGTGATCGACGATAGTATCGTGGTTACGGGTTCTTTCAACTTCACCAAGTCTGCTGATACCGCCAACGATGATAACGTTATTATCATTTACGATCCCGCGGTGGCAAAACAATATCTCGATGAATATAGTCGGGTCGATGCTCTTGCCAAAGCTCCCAATTCAGCCGATCTTAAATGCCCGTAATGGCTTGGTGCGTTCGAGTGTTGTCCGCGATTGATTGGAGTATAATGACGATATGATTACTTTGTCTGACAATCGAATTGTCAGCGCCGATCTGCGGTTATTGAAACATATCTGGTCAGGAAACTGACCAGATTTTATTTTCTAGAAGTTTATCTCATTTATCGTGATAACGAGGCTAACCATGAAGTTGAGCAAATTGGCAATGGAAATCGCTGAGTCGCCGACGTTGGCGCTGAATGAAGAAGCGCGTCAATTACGCGAACGCGGTGAGCCGGTGATTCATCTTGGCATTGGCGAACCGAAGAACAAAACGCCCATCGCGGCCATTTTGGCTTCGGCAGCCAAGCTGACCAGCGGGGAAGTGAAATATACGCCCGCTGACGGTGTGCCTTCTTTGAAGAAGGCAGTCATCCGTTACACAGAAGAGAATTATGATCGATTGGTTGCGCCGGAGAATGTTTTGATCACGAACGGCGCGAAGCAGTCATTGTTCAATATCCTGTATTCGATATTGAATCCGCAAGATGAAGTGATTGTCCTTGCGCCGTATTGGGTTTCGTATCCGGAAATTATCAAGATGTGTTACGGCAAGCCGGTTTTTGTCACGCCGGAAGATGGGACTTTCACGCCGCGCTTCGAGGATATTGAAAAGGCGGTTACCAGTTATACACGCGCCATTATTGTGAATAGCCCGAACAATCCATCCGGCGTGATCTACCCGGCGGAGTTGATCGGGAAGATTGTAGATTTATGTGAGAGCAAAGGCTTTTTCATGATCTGTGACGATATCTATCATAAGCTGGTCTTCGATCATAAAGAAGCAGCGCCGGCTTATCGTTTTACCAAAAGAGATATTGAAGACACGCATCTCATCATAGTGAATGGTGTGGCGAAAGTCTATGGCATGACCGGCTTTCGCATCGGCTGGACAATCGCCTCACGTGAACTGGTTCGTGTGATGACCAATGTCACCGCGCAGACGACATCGGGCGTATCACCTATCAGCCAGGCCGCGGCTGAGGGTGCATTGAACGGCTTACAGTCCGTGGTGGAGGCGATCCGTCTTCAAATCGAAGATAACCGCGCAGTATTATTGCAGGAAATGAAAACGTTCCATGGCGCGCGTCTGATCGAACCGGATGGAACGTTTTATGCGTTGCCTGATTTGCGCGCCTTCAATGGCGACTCAGTTGCGCTGTCTAAATTTCTGTTGAAGAAAGCCCTGGTTGTTACTGTGCCCGGAAAAGAATTCGGCATGGAGGGGCATATCCGCCTTTCGATCTCCGGCTCGGTGGGCGATGTGACTGAAGGGATTGCGCGCATCAAATGGGCGCTTGATCCAACCAGCCCGAATGAGATTTATATCGGAGACAAAAAAATGGTGAGGGATTGGATGTAAAAGCCAATTTTCTAAATCTTAGCCAAAGCCAAAGGATGAAAAATGAATAACATACTTAATATCAAGACTCCCGCAGAAGCCATTGCTCAAACGCGTAAAGCTGATTACAACCTGTCCAATCAGGGGATTGGCAATTTGCGTTTGGCCTATTGGAATCTGCCTACCGAAGCCTTGTATGAGGAGGCGGTATTTCGTGGAGAAGGCACGACTACGGTGGGAGGTCCGTTCGTAGCTTTCACAGGCAAGCATACAGCGCGCAGCGCCAGTGACAAATTCATCGTGCGCGAGTCGCCGTCTGATGAACATGTGTGGTGGGGACAGTACAATCGTCCGTTTGCGGAAGATAAATTCGATGGAATGTACGAGCGCATGTTGGGCTTTATGCAAGGCCGCGACGTGTTCGTACAGGATGTGTACGCTGGTGCGGATGAAAATTTTCGCCTGCCGGTGCGTATCATCACTGAGTTGGCTTGGCACAGTTTCTTTGTGCGCAATATGTTCATCTTGCCGCAATCGTTGGAAGAATACAAACGTTTCGTGCCCGAGTTTACGATCATCGCCATGCCTTCGTTCAAGGCCAATCCTGCGATTGACAACTCAAACAGCGAGACGATCATTTGCCTTTCTTTTGAAAAGAAACTTGCCATCATTGGCAATACAGCTTACGCGGGCGAAGTCAAGAAATCGGTCTTTACGATTTTGAATTATTTGCTTCCGTTGGAAGGTGTGCTCTCGATGCATTGTTCGGCGAACGTGAGCCCGACTGATCCGAACGATGTGGCCTTGTTTTTTGGATTAAGTGGGACGGGCAAGACCACGCTGTCAGCGGATCCCACGCGCCGCCTCATTGGGGACGATGAGCATGGGTGGAGCGACGATGGCGTATTCAACTTTGAAGGCGGATGCTACGCCAAAGTCATTGGCCTCTCCGCGACCGCTGAACCTGAAATTTACTCTACGACCAAACGCTTTGGCACGATTCTGGAAAACGTGCCGTTCGATCCAGTGACGCGCTATATCGATCTCGACGACGATTCGATCACAGAAAACACGCGCGCTTCGTATCCGTTGGAATTTATCGAGAACGCGGTGCCTGAGAAAAAAGCAGGTCATCCCAAGAACGTGGTTTTGTTGACCTGTGATGCCAGCGGTGTAATGCCGCCGATTGCACGCCTGACATCAAATCAGGCGCTGTACCAATTTATTTCCGGTTATACTTCCAAGATCGCGGGAACGGAAGTCGGCCTGGGAAAAGAGCCGCAGATTACGTTCTCCACTTGTTTTGGCGCGCCGTTCATGGTGCATCATCCCTACAAATATGCCGAGTTGCTCAAAAACAAAATTGAGCGTTATGGCGTGACTTGTTGGTTGGTGAATACAGGCTGGGTCGGTGGCCCATTTGGCGTGGGCAAGCGCATTTCCATTAAACACACGCGCGCCTTGCTCAATGCCGCATTGACTGATCAGCTTGCGAGTGTGGAATATTACAAAGACCCGGTCTTTGGTTTTGAAGTGCCAAAGGTTTGCCCCGGTGTGCCGGATAATGTGCTGGAGCCGTGGTCATCCTGGCCGAGTCGCGAAGAGTATGACAGGAAATATAAAGATTTGGCCCAACGGTTTTTGGAGAACTTTGGGAAGTTCGAAAGTAAAACGCCGCGCGAGGTGATCGAAGCCGGGCCGAAGGTTAAATAGAATTTGTAGGTTGCGCGTCAATAAATTTCCTGCAAGACACACTTGCAGGAAATTTATTTTAAATAACTATCAAAGAATTGAATTGTCCGACTCATGGCCAAATTGAACGACCCTGAGATATTATGATTATCGTTCGGATACGTATATAACTCAGCATATTTGCCCGCTGCGCGAATTTCACTGTATAGAGTCTGTGAGAAGGCGAGAGGCACATCTTCATCTGCTGTGCCGTGATGCAATTGAATCGGGCCGGAGAGATCAGTGAGATACAAATTGGCTGAGATCGAGTTCCAGAAGGTGGGATTTTCTATTGGCGTTCCGTATTGACTGATCCATTGTGTGCGCCAGCCAACGCCTTGTGAACTCGGCGAAGGCGTTACGCCCGATCCGGTCCGCCGCCAGTTATAAATCAAATCGGGATACGAACCGACCACACCAGCCCATATAACACCTGCTTTGATATCTTTGGAAATCACCATGGCGCGCAGAGTCAAAAATCCGCCCATGGAATGTCCCCACATGCCGATCTTGTTTGGATTAGCTTGCGGAAACTGCTTCATAGACGCGACCGCGTTCAACACGTCGATGGTGTAACCAGGATCGCCATACGCGCCGGTTGCGACTCCTTCGGATTGGTCGTTGCCACGATAGTCAATTTTATAAACAATGTAACCGCTGCGCGCCAATCGATCCACATACGCGACATAGCGTTCGGTGGTGCGATAAATGTTCGGTGGAATGTATCCGTGATTGAAGATGATCGCAGGCCAGCCGCCCGCGGGCATCTCGACATCGGGAATGGTCAGCAGTCCATAGATTTTGAGTCCTTGCGAAAGATAATACGCGTAGTAACGACGATAGTTCGCGCCGCGCTCAAATTCTTTGACGATCGTAATGTCGCTGCCGGGATACGAACCCGCTCGCAACGCGTCGATGGACATTGGATTCGGCATCGGCGTCGCGGTGGATATAACAGTTGCGGTTGGCTCGGGAGTTGAGGTTGCAGTGGAGAAGTCAGTCGGAATTGAAGTTGAGATAACGGGAGCAGGCAACTCGGTCGCTGCGCGAAGCGGTTGATTACATCCCGTCAAAACAATGGCAAGAGTCAAGATCGTGAACGTCAGCTTCTTCATGTGAAGAAGACAAAATAAAGCGGGCGTCCCTTACATAGGGACGCTCGCTTGAAAATTAGAAATGTCTCATTCAACTATAGCGCCCACGCCAGCATCAACCCCAAAATGGCGACGATCAAACCGAAATGAAGGAAAAGATTGCTGCTTGCAATCCAATACCAATCGGTTTGCCATAAAAAAAATTGCAGGACGAAGTTGATCAGGATCAAGACGATTCCGATCAGGGGCAGCAAGCCTTTGCGATGGGCCAGATATTCCGAAAGGAAATCCAAAAGCTTGGACATTAGATTTGTTCCTCTTCCTCTTCTTCGAGATCATCTTCCTGATCAGGCTGATGGTTGTTTTGAATCAGCCATGGTGTGAATTGCGCCACCATACGGCCGGGCACGCGTCCTTGCATGACCACGCCGCCGCGTTGATGTTCGATGCGTTCGACTTGTCCCGACTCGTGGAACATGGAGATGAGTGCGCCTTGTTGATATGGCAAGCGGACGCGAATGGGCGTGTACGACTCGTACAACTCTTCCTGCACCAATTGCAACAACTCCGGGATTCCAATTCCTTTCAGGCTCGAAGTTGTCACTGCTTTCTGATAGTTTTTTACAATCTCACGCGCCGACTCGGGATCGCGCAGGCGATCTATTTTGTTCAGCGCGGTAACCATTGGAATATGTCCCGCACCAATCTCTTCGAGCGTTTCCTGCACGGACTGATATTGGTTCAACGCGTTGGGATGTGAGATATCCACAATGTGCAAAAGTAAATCGGCCTCGCTGATCTCTTCCAACGTGGCTTGAAAAGCCGCGACCAATGTGGTCGGCAATTTTTGAATGAAGCCGACTGTATCCGTGAACAAGGCTTGATAGCCACCTGGCAATTCGACGCGGCGCGTGGTCGGATCAAGCGTGGCAAACAATTGGTCGGCCGCGTACACGTCAGCGCGGGCGAGGCGATTCAATAGCGTAGACTTGCCTGCGTTGGTGTAACCAACCAAGGCGACGGTCGGGATGCGAGAGCGTTTTCGTTGTGCGCGATAACGCATTCGGTGAGCGCGCACTTTTTCGAGTTCGCGTTTGAGATGCGCGATGCGCGTGCGGATAGCACGCCGATCTACTTCAAGCTGTGTTTCGCCGGGGCCGCGCAAGCCCACGCCGCCAGCCGATCCGGTTCGTCCGCCGCCGCCGCCTGCTTGGCGAGCAAGGTGAGTCCATTGACGAGTGAGACGCGGCAGGTAATATTCGTATTGTGCCAGTTCCACTTGCAGCATGCCTTCGCTGGTGTGCGCGTGTTGAGCGAAGATGTCAAGAATCAGCGCGGTGCGATCCAGAACACGGACCTTTTCCCCAAGCGCTTTTTCGAGTTCGCGTTGGTGACGCGGCGAAAGTTCATCATCGAAAATCACCACTTGCGCCAGTGTTTCCTCGACGAGGGCTCTGAGTTCTTCCACTTTGCCAGGGCCGATATACGTCTCGACGTGCGGATGATCCAATTTCTGAGTCAACTCGCCGACAACTTCCAATCCGGCTGTGTCGGCCAGCAAGCCTAGTTCGTTGATGGAATCTTCCAGGGATAACAGATGCCGCTGTTGAAAAATTTCAGCCCCCACTAAAAAACAACGTTCACGCGGCGGGGTCGTTGGTTCCGGTATTTTCTTGGACATTGGGTTGGGTTTTGCTTTGTTCGAGTCCTTCAAAGAGTTTGGTGATACGAGGGTCACCGGCTTCGGTGCGCGAGGGCAGCAGGATGTGGAACGTGGAGCCGGGCAGATTCTTCTCGTCGTATCCCTCTGATTCTACCCAAATTGTGCCGCCGTGTGCTTCCACAATTCCGCGTGAGATAGCCAGCCCCAAGCCTGGGCCGCCACCTTTGAATTTGGTCTTGCCGCTGGAATGTAATTCTGCCTTGCCGATTTGCCCGAACTTTTCAAAGATCAAGGTTTGGTCTTCAGGGGAAATGCCAATGCCGGTGTCTGCCACTGTGATTTCGATGAAGCCCGGCAGTGTGCGTCCATTCACACAGACTTTTCCATTATCCGGTGTGAACTTGATGGCGTTGTTCATCACGTTACGCAGCGCCTGATAAATACGCTCAGGGTCGGCGTAAATCCAGGTTTCGCTTCCGCTAAATTTTTCGATGACCAGTTCCTGATGTCGCTGGTTGGCGGTCGGTTGAACTTCAAGACGAAGCAGGTCGAGCAATTGCGCCATTTGAATCGGCTGCCAGTTTAACGAGAGCAGATGATTATCGATGAGTGAGACGTCGATCATGTCGTCCACGATCTGGCGCAAGCGCTGGATGCCGATGTTCACACCCTGAAGTAAATTGTCGACCCCGCTTTCTTCGGACATCATGTCGCGCATCATGGACGTGTAGCCTTCGATCAGCGTCAGCGGCGTTTTGAGTTCATGCGCAGCGACCGCGATAAAGTTCGATTTGCTGCGGTCGAGCTGCTCCATCTTTTTCTGCACATCGGTCATCTCGTTCGAGATGTGGGCAACGCGTGTTTCCATTTCATAGCGTGAGACTACTTCCACACCATAAGTGAAGACCGGGATGATCGTCGCGATTAAATCCAGCGCATCCTGTTCTTCGAGGGTCTCGCGCGCCACTTCGATGGTCAGGCTGATCATCTGATTCATCACAAAGGCTACGTGATATTGTCCTTGGTCGAGATCGGTTTCTGTGGGGGAACGCGCCCAATCGTATAGAATGGAATCCAGCCAGCCTGAATCCCCCGTTAGAACGGCTTGTTCCATGAGATCAAAAAAACGAATCAGCTGTTGTTCAAAGCTTTCGCGCACGCCCGAACCGCGCGCGAGAGTCTGCGAGACTCGTTGAGTCCATGGATCGCGGATTTTGTTGAGAAGCTCCTGAGCGGTCATTCCCTTTAAGTTTACGCTGACTCTTTACGTTTTGCCATATCACTTTTGTTGGGTGACCCAGGCCCACAAGGTATCGCCAACAATCTTCAAACTTTGCGCCGAGACTTTATCCGGTGTATCTCGTGTGGTGAGAAAATATGGGTAATCGAAATCGATTATGTCCACCGCGGGAATGCCCGCCTGCAAAAATGGCGTGTGGTCATCGAGCATGCTATATTTTACTTGCGGAATAAAAGCTGCGCTATATCCAAGGTTGGCCGCGGTCTGCCAGATTTCGTCGCTTAGTGCCACATTGGAGTTTTGTTCCATATAAATATTCAAATCGGAATCGCCGATCATGTCCACCACAATCACGGCGCGTGGTCTGACCGGATTTTGTTCGACGAAAGCGCGCGAGCCAAGGAGCCAATCCCAGCCCGGAATGTTGCCGTTATCTTCCGCGTCAAAAAAAGCCAGCCATGTGGAAGGAATATCATCGGGCAACGTACGCGCCAATTCAAGCAAAACCGCGACGCCTGAGGCGCCGTCGTTGGCGCCGGGCATGGGCTGCGTTCGCAGATTGGGATCGGGATCATGATCCGCATAGATGCGCGAGTCGTAATGTGCGCCGAGAATGATTTGCGGAGGCGCGTCGCCGCGTTTGGCAACGAGGTTTTCCACGGGATGTCCCATCTGTTGGCTGGATTGGACTTCGACAGTCCAACCCGCGGCCTCGAGTTCACTCCGCATCCATTCTTCGACTTTGGCATGGCCTTCCGTTTGAGGAATGCGCGGCCCGAACGCGACTTGCGTCTGCACGTCGGCCAGGGCGCGGGTTCCGTCAAATTTAGCGGAGGCAGGCGTTCGTTCCAGGAAAGAGGCGGCATACCATCCCAACGCGCCCAAGAGCAGGACGCCAATCACAGTCAAATAAATTATGACAGAACGTTTATTCATTTGTTAGAAAATTTTCCAAATCAGTGATTGCGCGCTCGGCATAAGCCTTGCCGCGTTCGCGCTTGCCAAGTTTCCCTGCGTTTTCAAGTGAGGGCAGGATTCCAAAATTGGCTTTCATCGGTTGAAAATCTTTTAAGTCAGCATGTGTCACGTAATGACAGAGCGCACCGAGCATGGTTGTTTCAGGAAGAATCAGCAGCGCTTTGTTTTGAAGGCAGTGCGCCGCGTTGATTCCTGCCAGCAGGCCCGTAGCAATGTTGCCCATGTACCCTTCCACGCCGGTGATTTGGCCCGCGAAAAATAAATCATCGCGTTGGATATGTTGCAGCGTGAGACGCAACAGCTTGGGCGAAGCGATAAATGTGTTGCGGTGCATTTGTCCATAGCGGACAAACTCTGCATTCTCAAGCCCTGGGATTAAACGCAACACGTGCTTTTGTTCCGGGAATTTCAAGTTGGTTTGGAAACCGACGATGTTATACAAGCTGCCGGCGAGGTTATCCTGCCGAAGCTGAACAATCGCCCATGGACGAAGACCGGTGCGTGGATCAGTAAGACCGACTGGTCGCATCGGGCCAAAGGCCAATGAATTCGGACCACGCTCGGCGATGACCTCGACTGGCAAGCAGCCCTCGAAGAAATGTCCGGCTTTGACTCCCGCGCGGATCGCGTCTTCAAATGAGCGCAGCTCGATTCGTTCCGCCGCGAGCAACGTCTCGACAAAACGATAATATTCCTCTTTGCTGAACGGACAGTTGATATAGTCGCCATCTTCTAGCTCGCCGGTACCATAACGCGAGGCGCGAAAAGCGATGGTCATATCAATTGAATCGGCAGTGACAATCGGCGAGATTGCGTCAAAAAAGAAAAGGTGTTCCTCGCCACTCAACGCGGCAATAGACTTGGACAGGCGCTCGGAAGTCAGCGGCCCGCTGGCTACGATGGTCGGCGTGGAAGGAATTTCCTTGATTTCTTCGCGCACCAACTCGATATTTTTGTGACTCTCAATACGTTTGGTGGCTTCGCGTGCGAACGCTTCGCGGTCTACTGCCAGAGCGCCTCCAGCTGGAAGAGCAGTGGATTCTGCGCATTCGAGTAGCATCGAGCCAAGTTGACGCAATTCATTTTTCAGCACACCGGAGGCACGATCGGGTAAGTTGGAGCCAAGCGAATTCGAGCAGACGAGTTCCGCCAGGTCGCTGGTTTGGTGCGCACCTGTTGCAGTCAGTGGGCGCATTTCATATAAACGAACTTTAAGTCCGCGTTGGGCGGCTTGCCAGGCGGCTTCACTGCCCGCCAAACCGCCGCCAATCACGATTAAATCCGCAACCATAAGAAGATTATTGTACCATTCGGGGTGCTGTATAATTATTGTCAATGCCGCCCAAATCCACCAAAACTAAGCCCGGTATTCAAACTCAATTTAAAGATGCGCTCCGCCTGACTGCTGCGAACTGGGCCGCGCTTGCCGACCGTGAAGAGGGGAAGTGGCAAATCCGGAATGCAAAGAAACTGCCTCCGGAGCGACAAAGTTCGCTGACTCGACTTCTTTCAGAATCTACCGTGGATACGTGGCTGTGTGGCGCGTTGAGCGGTGGTAATAGCCGTTCCGTTTCTCTGCCCATGCAAAGCGGATTGGGCACACCTCGTTTGTTCGCTTTCCCGGTTTCGAACACCTCTCGTATGGTATTGGTCGGCGCGGAACGTCAATCGCCAAAGGCTCAACGTGTGTGGCGGACTCTGGCTTCGACGTTACGCGCGGGAAACGGGACCAAGCCGAAGGCTGCGCGTGAAGCGATCTCACCTGACCTTCAAGCTGGCCTGCCGTACGATCTGCCGCGTTCCCTCGAACATATCCTCGCAGTCTTCACTCATGAAGTTCCCTGCTCGAGCGCGTGGATCGCCATTCGCCGCGGGGATATATTGGACATTGAGGCCGTGTGGAATACCGATGATCCAACTAAAAAATCTTTGCCGGTAGACTCGAATAAGTTGTTTCAACAGGTTCATAAAACTTTATCAGAAGTAGTTGTGCTGTGTGGCACACCCGGATGGGAATCTGTTCCAGAAGTCGGTAAGAAGCGAGGCGTGAAGGTTTGGATTTGCCTGCCGTTGTTAATTGGACATCGCATGATCGGTGTGCTGGTAATGTGGCGACAGAAAGAAGTGACGCAGCGAGAATGGCGGCGTTTACATGAGTTGACCGCGAACTTTGCGCCTTCTGTGGAAATGGCTGTCACGTTTTTTGAGATGGGCATGCATTTGCGGCGGCTTGGCATGTTCAATGATTTTGCGTTGACGGTTTCCTCTGCGCAAAATCTTGAAGGAATTGCCCGCCGCGTCTTTGATTTGTTGGCGCGCATCTTTGGAACTGAATTGATCACGCTGTATCTGCTATCCACAGATGCCCGGATGCTGCGCGAATTTTATAACCGGGATCGGCGTTTGTTGCCACGCTTGAACGATCTCAGTGGTCACCCTATGGCGAAGTTCTTGAGTCAACCGCGCCTTTTGCGATTGGATGGCGATGTTTCAACTGAACTGCCGTCTGCTGATATACACCAGGCGCGTTCGGGGATGATTGTTCCGTTAAGGTATCGCGGTCAATCAGTTGGCGTTCTGACGATCGAGAGTGTTCGCTCTCAAGCCTTCAGTCAATACGATGAACATTTGATCGGTGTGATCGCAAGTCATTTAGCGGGATTAGTCGAATATGGCCGCTTGCGTGAGGAGGCAGAAGGACGCGCACGCAGTTTGGGTCTGATCCACGAAGTTGTGCAGCAAGTCATTGGCTTGAATGATAAATATGAAATCGCACAGATCACAGCTGATTTGCTGTCTCAGTATTTTGACTATGAAGTAACCGCTGTACTTTTGGGTGATAAACAGCACCGGCTTACCATCCACGGTTTTGGCGGTAAATTCGGGTCAGATATTCGTAAAGTGGTTGGAAGGCGAGACCTTTCATCGTATAGTGGAATCACCGGCCATGTTTTTCTAACAGGCGAAAGTCAATTGGTCAATGATACGCGCCAAAATAGGCTGTATGAGCAGTTGGAGGGTTGGAATGCCTCTTCTGAAGTTTGCGTAGCGTTGAAAGATAATGACCATATTTTTGGTATCATTGACATCGAAAGCTCTCGTTTGAATGCTTTTACTCGCAACGATTTGATCGCCATTGAGTCGTTGGCAGGTATTCTGGCGGCCGTGGTTTCCAAGACCGATCAATACCAACGTTTACAGGAAGCCAACCGTCAGTTACGACAAACACAAATCGAACTCAAGGCACGTATGGAGGCCCAGCGGGCTGCGGAGCATCGTCTGGTGCAAACCGCGAAGCTGGCAGCACTTGGCGAGATGGCAGCCGGTATTGCTCATGAGTTGAATAATCCGCTGACAACGGTCACTGGTTTTTCAGAGTTGATTTTGGAAGAAATGCCCGAAGATGTCAGCTATCGGACCGAAATGGAAATGGTTCAGCGTGAGGCGCATCGCGCGGGCGAGGTGGTCCGCCGCTTGCTGGATTTCTCTCGTCAGGGCGAGCGGACTCGGTCGCGTGCAGATGCCAATGAATTGGTCGAGGATGTGATCGCGCTGACTCAGCATTTGATCCATACCAGCGGTATTCAGTTGGTTGCCGAGCTCGGCGGAGACCTGCCTTGGGTATCTGTGGATCGTAACCAGATTAAACAGGTTTTGTTGAATTTGATTCACAATGCGTTGCAAGCCATGCCGAATGGTGGTAGGCTTTACCTGTCTACTGCGGAGCGTAGCCGCGATGGCCGCCGTTGGATTACCATGTCTGTGCGAGATACTGGTGTCGGCATAGACCCCAAAGATCAGCCGCGCATCTTTGAACCGTTTTTTACAACGCGGCGCGGAGGCACTGGCACCGGCCTCGGACTTTCTGTAACGTATGGAATTATCACCGATCACGGAGGATTCATTGACGTGGAAAGTGAAATCGGCAAAGGCTCATTGTTCACGGTCTGGCTTCCGCTTTAACCATGGATGCGATCACTGTTCTTGTTGTAGATGACGAGCCCGGCATTGCCATGTTGTGCAATCGTCTGCTCACGCGGGCCGGTTTTAGCGTGACGTATCTGACTGACTCGCGCCAGGCCCTAGGTTTTCTGGAGAACAACTCAGTTGACCTTTTGCTGGTGGATATTCGGATGCCTGAGGTAGATGGCTTTGAAGTGATTGCCCATGCGCGGCGTTTTCAGCCGGATATCGCTGTGTTAGTGATGACTGGTTATGGCACAGTCGAGACTGCCATCCGCGCACTTCGACAGGGCGTGGATGGTTTGATTCTCAAACCTTTTGACCGTGGCAACGAACTGATCGAAGCGGTCCAACAAGCTTTAGTAGACAATCAGCAAAAGCAGGATGCATCCCGTACGAGGGCTTTGCGCCCGCTCTTTTCCGTGACCGAGTCCCTGCTCTCGGAAACCCAACGTGATCGCCTCCTCGATTTGATCACGAGCGCGATCTGCGGTTATTTGCGATGCGCACACGCGGGGTACTTTCTGGCCGAGCTAAATGATAACTTGGCTTTGCAGGCTGAACGCGGTAAAGCACTATCAGATTCTTTAAAAGATATTCTGGTGCAGGTGGATACGATTGGTACACCATTGCTGATTCACGCCAGCGGCCCGGGACGATCTGAATTTCGAGATCGTATCGCGGAGTTTGGTTTTGGTTCGGCAATTTTTGTCCCAGTTTCCCGACCCGAATTTCGTAGCGTGCTATATGCCGCGCGCGATCCACAGGAGACGCAATTCCGAGAGTCGGATTTCGAGATGTTTCAGATTTTGGCGCGGCAGGCAGCGGCAGCGGTTGAAAATTCCCGTTTGTACGCGAAACAGTTGGAATACGTTCGCACCATCGAGGAATCGCAAAAGGCGTTGCTGCAATCTGAGAAGATGGCTGCAGCCGGTCGTTTGAGCGCCTCTATTGCACATGAAGTCAACAATCCATTGCAAGCTGTTCAAAACTGCCTGCATTTGGCAGGCCGCGAAGAATTCTCGCCCGAGAAGCGCAAAGAATATTTTGACCTTGCTCAGATTGAACTGGAACGCCTGATGGTTACTGTTCGGCGCATGTTAGATTTTTACAGGCCCGGAACTGCAGTTAAGGAAAAAGCCAATCTGACGAATATTTTGCAGCATGTGCTGACTCTAATGGATAAGCAGTTATCGGAGGGCGGTGTCGAGGTCGTTCTGAACATGCCGGAAAATCTGCCAAAGGTTGAAATCGTCAGCAGCCAGATTCAGCAGGTGTTCCTCAACTTAATTTTGAATTCATATGATGCGATGTCTGGAGGTGGCCGTCTGGAGATTTCGGGTCACACGACGCGCGGTGGTGTTGAGGTCATATTCCAGGATACAGGTCCCGGCATTCCTGTTGATAAGCAAGTTAATATTTTTGAACCGTTCTTCAGCACAAAAGAGGGCGGTACTGGTCTTGGATTAACAGTTAGCTATAATATCCTTACAGCGCAAGGCGGTTTGTTGGAATTTTTGCCGGAGAATGGTCCCGGTGCGTGTTTTCGAGTTTTTATTCCCACTGGAGGCAAACGATGAAAGCATTGAAGACGAGGTCGAATATTTTGGTTGTTGATGATGAGCCCGTTGCCCGGCAATCTTTGTCAGATATTCTAAAGCTGGAGGGATATACCGTTGCCTCAGCCCCGAATGGACATGCGGCAGTAGAGCATGTACGGATGCATCCTGTGGATTTGATGATTGTAGATTTGCGCATGCCCGGAATGGATGGTTTGGAAGTTGTCCAGGTAGTGAATCAGATTTCCCCTGAGACTGAAATCGTTTTATTGACTGCTTTCGGTTCTACAGAAACTGCCATTCAGGCGTTACGTTTGCGCATTCACGATTATTTGCTCAAACCGGCTTCTCCGTCTCAGGTGTTAGCCAGTGTCAAGAAAGGATTGACGCGCCGCTCTTCTCGTCTGCGCGCGCGAAGCGGTTCTGGAAATGAAACCGATGTGGAAGAGCCAGCTACCGAGTTCTCGTTGAAAGATGGAACAGTTGTCGATTTGTCCCGCCGCCAGATTCGATTCAAAGGCCGCATTGAGCATTTGACTCCTGCGGAAGGCCGCCTGTTACGGATTTTGATGGAGAACGCGGGAAAAGTCTTTACCCACCGCGAGTTGGTTCTACTTGTTCAGGGATACGATGCCTCGCAGCGCGAGGCCCCCGAGATTTTGCGCCCGTTGGTGAGCCGATTGCGACATAAATTGGATTCGTTTCCCGCGTTGAATAATCGCGTCAATAGCGTGCGCGGCACAGGTTATGTGTACGAAGGCGAATCGTAGCTGTTTTATTGATAGGGTGGCCAAATATCTTTTGTAAATCCGGGTGAGCGGATCCACGAGAGCCAGCCGTCATGTGGGCTGTGCTTTTCTTTGGGAGATTTTTCGAATCGGACGAGTAGTAGGCTGAGGCCGAGCCCGAACGCTCCCAACCATTGAAGTGGTGTTAGATTCTCGTGCAGCCAGAAGTAGCTGAACAGAATCGTGACTAATAGCTCGGCGAGTCCCAATAACGCTGTTTGCATCCCCCCAATTCGCTTGATCCCAAAGAACAACGAAAGACGTGATAAAAAGGTTGCCAGAGTCAATCCAATAACAGGCGCCCATGGCGCAGCAGTTGTAGGCCAGCTTCGATCAAACAGCAAATATGCGGGAACTACAACTGCACTCATCGCGAACAATGTATAAAGTGTGACGGTTGGCGCGGGGACCTCATAGAGCACGCGTTGGTTGATGGGTAAGTGTAGGGCATAGAGCAACGCGGCGCCAATCATCATGAATACTCCGGTTGTGTCAATGGATGATTTAGCTACGTTGGTCAACAGGAGAACTGCCAGTGCGGCAAGTGCGATGCGGGCGAGAGTTAACCGGCTGGGAGGCTGATGGTCAAGTGCCAGCCAGATTGCAACAAAAAAAGGATATAGCGAATATAGTAATTGTCCAACACTGGCGGGCAGGCGATATAGTGCCATGTAATAGAGCAAAGAGCCGAAGCCATTTACGACTCCGGCCATCATACATCCAATAAAACCAACGGGGAAAATATAGAGAGCTGATCGGTTGAATATGACAACAATGACAAATAACAACGCGGTGGCGAGACTTGTGCGTAATGCTACGACTGCAAGCGGACTCAGGCCAAGGTTTATAGCAAGTTTGCCAAAGACCGGTGATACTCCTAAAAAAAATGCCGAACCCAGTGCTGCCAGGATTCCTGTAGTCTGCTTGTTTTGCAAGTTCACCTACTTGTTATTCTATTGCTGTTATCTCTTATTTGATTAGCGCTTGAACCTCTTCTAGGAACTCATCGTTCAAGAAATCGCCTTTTTGCATCAGGGACTGAATTTGTCCGCTCAGGCGACTCTTTTCCTGCGACGTAAGTTCCTTGGCGGTCGAGACAATCACCGGTATATTGGCTGTCTCAGGGTGGGCACGTAGTTCGTCCAATACGCTAAAGCCATCCATCTCAGGCATCATCAGATCAAGAATAATTAGATCAGGAAGTTCTCGTTTAATCAGTTCCAATCCTTCCTGTCCGTTGGTTGCCTCGCTGATCGTGTAATTTCCCTGCGATTGAAGAATACGGCGAATCAATCGTCGTGCTTCTGACGAGTCATCTATAATCGCCACTCGCGGGAAACGCTCCGGCGCGACATTGTTGAGGGCTGCCAATAAACCTTCGCGCGGTTTCTCTTCGTGTGAAGGCAGAACCACATTGCGCGACCAATTATCGCCAAGGATAAATTGTTCAGCGGGCATTGTGTGGCCCGTGCAATTGATGACTACTGTATCTGTCGGCTTGACAATGCCGGCGCGAATTAGCTTGAACAATCCGGCAAATGAAACGGCTGCGGCAGGTTCGGTCGAAATGCCCTCCATCTTTGCCAATACGTGCATGGCGCGGAATGCCTCTTCGTCCGTTACGCTCTCGAAGACACCTCGAGTTTCATCGACCTGCTTACGCAAGATATTATACGCGCGTCCGGGATTACCGGTAGCAAGTGTTTCGATGTGCGTGTTAGGCGATAGCACCGGCTCGGCATTTTCCAGATTTTGCTTCCAGCTTTGCACCATGGGCGAGCAGCCTTCAGTTTGAATCGCTGCAATAGCTGGCATGGAACTGGTGATCCCCATTTCTTTCAATTCGCGGAAGCCCTTGTAAACGCCGATGGGCCCCATTCCACCGCTAATCGCTTGGATATACCAATCAGGGGTCTGCCACGGAATTCGCTTGCTTCCATTGTTCGTAGCCGGCGGACCTTGTAGCGCGGTCAACTGCTCGGCGATTTCAAATGCGATGGTCTTCATCGCTTCAATGGATGTGATTGTGCGCGCACCCATATCCAAATATAAATTTCTTTGGCGTGCAAACTCAGCCGCCATTTGTTTTACCTGATCGTAAGATCCGGTTACTTTAATGACTTGACTTCCATAAAGCGCAATCTCCCGCATTTTGACGGCTGGAACAAGGCTGGTGACAAACGCCCATAGTTTGATGCTTGCACGCGCTGCGTATGCAGAATAAGAGATGGCAACATTCCCTGTGGATGCCACTACCATTTCAGTGATGCCCGCCTCTTTCAACGCAGCAATCGTGACCGCAGCTTGCCTATCCTTAAAAGAGCCGGTCGGCCCCTGACGCTCGTCTTTGATAAAGAGATTTGGACATCCCAACATCATTCCCAAATTGACAGCAGGGATGAGGGGCGCGCCGCCTTCTCCTAATTTCAGGCTCGGAATGGGATTCCGAATGGGCAGCAGATCGCGATACCGCCATAAGTCAAAAGGACGAGCGGCCAGCTGCTGGATAAAAGTTTTGGCGATTGCCTCATAATCATATTCGGCCTCGCGCCACTGGCTGTTGCAGCGCGGACAATTGGTCGAGTTGGGATAATACTGGGTTGTATAACCACAATCCAGGCATTTAATCGTGAAGGCCACAGACGTTGTTGCTCCTTATTCAATTTGCTCTTACGCGGCGCAGGGCATGCTCGATACTGGCGATCAGCTCTCTTTCGTTGAGAGCGCTCTTGCTGACCAGGCTTTGACCGAACTCACTTAGTTGCCTTTTCTGGTCTGGCGTCAGGTCCCCACCACTGACAACAATCACGGGAATTTCGCTCAGACGCTTGGTGGTGCGCATATTCTCCAGGATTTTGAAACCATCCATATCGGGCATGAACAGGTCAAGAATCACGGCTTGAGGCGGATCGGCGGAGATAATCTGCCAACCTTTCGCGCCTCCTTGAGCGAGGATCGGTTTGTAACGTCCATCGTCGTTGAGCATCTTGCCCATTAAGCTCAAGTCATTGGCATCGTCGTCGATTACCAGAACCTCATTGATGTTGCCGTCTATATTCAACCGGTCAATGGCCTGTACCAGGTCTTCTTCCAGAATCGGCTTGACAAGATAATCGGCCGCTCCCAAGCTGAACCCGCGTTCTTGTTCCTCGATGATGCTGCAAATCAAAACCGGCGTTTCGCGCGTGGCGGAGTTGGATTTGAGCGAAGTGAGCACCTGCCAGCCGTCGTAACCAGGCATCATAATATCAAGCGTGACTGCGAAAGGTTTCAACTCCGTGACTCTTTCAACGGCCCGTGATGGGTCGGTTAATGCCACAACTTGATATCCTGCAGATTGCAGGTAACGCTCGTAGAGACTGATCACTTGCGGATCATCGTCGATTGCAAGAATCATTTTTCCACCCGCTTCTGCATCCTCGCGGGGTGCGTTGTAAATTGGCAGAGTGAAATAGAAAGTGCTTCCTTTGCCAACTTCGCTGTGCACACCGATTGTTCCGCCATGCATCTGAACTAAACGCTGGCTAATGGACAAGCCTAGACCAGAGCCGCCTGTCTTGCGGGTGGGTGAATCGTCGACTTGTGAGAAGGCTTGGAAGAGTTTTGCCTGATCTTTTTCGGCTATACCCGGGCCGGTGTCTCTTACACTAATCAGGACTTCCGGCTGATCTGTCGTTGCATTGTTCTGGACGGAGGCATCTACAGTAATTTCTCCTTCGTCTGTGAACTTGGCTGCATTCGAGAATAGGTTGATCAACACTTGGCGGACGCGAATTGGATCGGCATATGCATGCGGCAAACTGTCCGGCAGGTTCTTCACGAGGCGGATCGGTTTATCTTTGACCAAACCAATGACGGTGGACATCACGCTGTTGATTACATCCGTGAGGATAACTTCCTCGAACGTCAATTCCATCTTGCCGGCTTCAATCTTGGACAGATCCAAAATGTCATTGATCAGTCCAAGTAAGTGTTGGCCAGAGTTATAAATGGCAGTTAAGTCGTTTTGTTGAAGCTCGGTGATCGGGCCGTCGATTCCCTTTAAGATCACGCGCGAGAAGCCGATGATGGAATTGAGAGGTGTGCGCAATTCGTGACTCATATTCGCCAGGAATTGACTCTTTAGGCGATCGATCTCGCGCATTTCTTTGACGGCTTGCATGGATAATTCATACGAGCGCGCGTTATCAATTGCAATCGCGATTTGATCGGCTAGAGTTTGTAGCACGGCCAGGTCATCATCTGTGAAAGCGTCGACTTGTATTGATTGAATGTCAAGCGCACCAATGACGCGTGTACCGACGCGCAAGGGAATGGCCGCTTCAGCTTTTGTTTCTGGCAGTAACGGATTAAATCGATGGATGGTGCTTGTCGCGGTGTCATTCACGATAAGCATTTTGCCGGTTTGAGTCACCTGGCCTACGATAGAGTTGGAGCCAACAGGTAAGGTGTGCGCTTGCTCTTTCATGGCCTTCCCGGCTTCGCCCGTGGCCTCGCGCAGCATTGCGTTAAAACCGGTTTCTTCAACGATAAAGATGGCAGCGTGGTAATAACCAAATCGTTCGGCGACCAGATTCACGGTCCGTGTAAAGAGCGTGTTTAAATCAAGTGTGGATGTGATGAGGCGTGAGATTTCAGAGGAAGCTGCCAAATACTGGTTCTGGCGTCGGATTGCTTCTTCGGTTTTCTTTCGTTCGGTGATATCTTGATTCGCACCGTGCGTTTTAACTGTGCGCCCCAGCGCATCTTTTTCGATTCGGAAGCGGACCGTGACGTAACCTACTTCGCCATTGGCATAGATAATGCGATGGTCAAGCTCGCGGCTAAAATTTGGATCGGCGGTTTCGAGAGCCTTTTGGATTTCGCCGCCAACCATAGGCGCATCTTCCGGATGCACGAATCGTTCCGCGTAGCGCGCGGAGGACATGGTGTACCCGCCCTCGCGTTCCACATTAGTGCGAAAGAGCGCGTAGAAATCATCGTTGAACGTAAATTTGTCTTCTAGGACATCGTATTCCCAGTAGGCGAGTTGGGCTGCGTGTGTGGCTTCAGACAGACGGGATTCTGAACTGGCTAATGCCTGGCGGTCTTGAAGGCGTTCAATGGACGCAGCCACTTGTGTTGCCAGCACTGTGAGAATCTCTTTGTGGTGCTCGCTGAATTGGGCTTCTGGCTCGTAAGATTGAATCGCCATAACGCCGCGTGATGCGCCCGAACTGCCAAAAGGAACACCCAGCCAGCTTGCTCCTTTATCGCTTATGCCTTTAACTTCGCCTCGTTTTTCGAGTTCGGAGTAGGTTTTAGGTGTGGCAAGAAGCGCTTGCCCGGTGCGAATGACATAGCTGGTGAGATCGCGTCCGAGTCTTTGGCTTTGAGGGGCTTGCGAATGACTATGTTCGTTTACGTAATATGGAAAAGTCAGCAGGTCGGCAGTCGCGTTGTAAAATGCGATAAAGAAATTTTTCGCGGGCACAAGACTAGCAACCGCCTCGTGAATTGAGCGCAGCAGATTGTTCAAACTGGATGCGGTCAATGCGGCCTGTGTTATTTTCGTGATGGCCGCTTGTTGATTGGCCCGTTCCTGAATATCCTGGAAAAGACGAGCGTTTTGAAGTGCAACGGAAGTTTGGTTGGCAAAAGCCTGCATCAAATCCTGGTCGTGTTCTGTATAAGCCTTTGGCTTGGTGTAATTTTGGACCACCATTAAGCCAATAGCTTGATTCCCATGAAGCAATGGAACACCTAACCAGGATTGGGCTAATTCTCCAACTGGTTTGACTTTGTGTTGCTCGAGCCAAACGTCAACGTTTTCGCTAATGAGCAGGGGCAAGCGAGTGCGTAAGATATAACCTGTCATTCCCTGGTCTGCAGGAATTGCAGTGATGCTTTTGTCGATTTCAGACTCGGTGACGTTAAGCGCGAACGACACTTCGTTTTTGTGCTCGTCATATAAACCAATGTAAAAATTCCGGGCATCCATCAAGAGCGAGACGCCGCGATAGGTTTCTTGCAGAACCTGATTAACCTCGAGACGCGACGCAAGAGCATGTGCCAGATCATTTAATACTGCGAGTTCCTGCGCGCGCGTCTGGGTTTCCTGAAACAGGCGCGCATTCTCAAGCGCCAGCGATAACTGATCCGTTACCTGCTTAACGAGGAGTTGCTCGTCCGCGCTCCAAGTTCGAGTAGTGTTATCTCCTTCAGCATGGAATGTAGCCCAATTGGTTTGATCAAGTTGGAATGCAAGTGAGAGGCTCGGAGGAGTCTCTTCACTGCCTTTGTTCACAATGACTGACTCAACGTGCTGTGACAAGATATTCTGTTTTGTAAGTGGCCGGGTAGGAGATGTATCCTTAACGGGGCCAGTTGGAGGCAGAACGAGCCGGCTGGTCTGCCGCTTCGACTCGCGCGGAAGTTTGGGCGTCTGCTGTGGTTTAGCCGGCGCCTCATCTGCTTCGATCCCTTTGAAAAGGGTGTCAATTCGCTTGTCGAGTTTCTGCTTCTTCTTTGGCATATTCAACAAGCTCCTGGGCCAGGACGCGATACTGTAATGAGCCGCGCGTATTTGGCCTGTATTGTGTAATCGGTAAGCCTGCGATTGGGCTTTCGCGCAGCTTGGTATCTATCTCTATGATCGTGTTAAAAACACCTTCTCCAAATGTGCCGCGCAATTGGTCATTTATGTTGCG
>DATKNJ010000299.1:0-11775 GCA_035541395.1 Anaerolineales bacterium | reverse complement strand
ACGCTGCGTATCACGCGCGCGGATTGCGGCGCGATTCTGCTTTTCGATTCGATGGCACAAGCGGAAGGGTTGAATGTCGAGCTGTCCATTGGATGCCAACTCAGTGAGGATTTATCTTATCTGGATCGAAAAGTTCTTGAAACGGGCGAGTCAATTGTAGTAAACGATTTTAATTCCAGCGGCGGACAACCGCCTCATGAGGGCGTTCGTTCTGCGCTGGTGGTTCCGATCAAACAACAAAACCGTATTTTAGGCGTGATTCATTTGCATGCCAGCCTGCCATCCTTCTTCGATGGTGATGTGCGAGAGATCGTCGAAACCTTGGCAGCGCAATCAGCGGTCGCGCTTGCCAACGCGCGCGAGTACCAGGATGAGCGGCAGCGTGCAGAACTTTTGCGGCGACGCGCCGAAACGCTGTCGAGGCTGACAAAGGTCAGTTACGAGATATATCAGGAGCAACCTCTTGAGCAGGCCATGCGCGCCATCGCACAAGGCATTTCTGACTCTACGCCTTTCCGCGTGGTATTGATCAGTATTTATGAATCAGACACTGGCCTCTTGCGGCGCATCGCTGGTGTGGGCATTTCACCGGAAACGTTAAATGAATTGATGGCGCGAAAGCAGCCGCTGTCAAGCCTCCAGCAATTGATGCGGCCTGAGTTCAAGATCAGCCATTCTTATTTCATTCCTGCCGATCAAACACCGGTTTTGCCAGCAGACGTTCATTATGTGTACACAAATAGTCTGGATGCGAATCTCGCGGCTACACATAAGAATGCCTGGAATTCGGACGACTTCTTTTTGATCCCGTTGGAGGATGTTCAGGGAGAACCTCTTGGCCTGATCAGTTTGGATACTCCCTCGAACGGTCTGCGCCCGGACCGTGCCACGATTGACTCGCTCGAAGTGTTTGCCGCGCAAGCCGCGTTGATTATCGGCAACTCCGCTCGTTTTTCCACGCTGCAAAGTCGCATTGACTCGCTTTCCGATGGCATTCAACGCCAGCAAAAATTATTGAGTGTCAGTCAGAATGATCTGCCGTTTCTGCTTCGCAAAGATTTGGAGCAGACGATCTCTTTGCATAACTTAGAGCGACGCGCACAGCGCGTACGCGCTGGTTTGGCGATTACCGAGTCGGTCAGCCGCCAACTGGATGCTTCTTCGGCTTTGATGGCGCTTGGCCGCGAAACATTGACTCAGTTGGGAATGGTGGCCGCACTGGTGGCGGAGGAGTCGGCTGAAGGTCCGCGCTTGACGCATGTGCTTGGTAGCATCCCGCGCGCGACGAATGTGGACGCGTTATTCGGCCAACGCAATCCAATGCGCGTGGTCCTGCAGACCGGTGATCCGATTCTGATTGGAAACCTGGATGAGAACGAAGAGTGGCGCGATACGCCTTTGCTTACATCCTTACGCGCCAAAGGCATGATCTGTTTGCCGGTCACCGTGGATGATCGTCCGGTGGCAGCCATGCTGGCAGTCAGCCCTGAGTCGTTGCCCACGTTCACAGATGAAGACCGCCAGGTTTATTTCCAAATTTCGCGGCAGACTTCAGTCGTTTTACAGAACATTTCATTGTTGAGCGAGACGCGTCGCCGCTTGCAGGAAGTGGACCTGTTGCTCGATTTCAGCCGCCGCTTAAGTGGTTTGAATCCGGACGATATGGTTCGATCTTTGCTGGAAAGCGCGCGTCGTGTTTTGCCCGGCGCACATGCGGGCGTTGTCCTCTTGTGGAGTGTGCAGAACAGTCAGCTTGTCCCGCGCGCGGTTTCTGGTTATGCAGATAACGCCAGTTTGTTACGCATCAATTATCGGCGCGGCGAGGCTCTGCCCGGTTTGGTTTTCGAAACACGTAAGCCGCGTCGTGTGGATGAAATCAATTTTGCGCGCGATTACACATTGAATGCTGATAACTTGCTGTTATACCGTCAAGCTACCGGCGGACGTTTGCCCGTTTCGAGTTTGTTGATTCCGATCCTTGCAGGCAATCAGGATCTCGGTTTGCTTGTGTTGGATAACTTCAACACAGTAGCCGCCTTCAGACCTGAAGATGAAGCGCTGTTATTGTCTCTTGCACAGCAAGTGGCGCTCTCTCTTGAAAATGTCCGCCTCGTACAAGCGACTCAGGAACGCGCCGGACAGTTGCAGGCGTTGAACGAAGTCGCTGCTTCCCTGACCTCGAGCCTGCGTACCGAGGAATTGGTCAGCGCGCTGCTGTATCGACTCGAGGCCATCCTGCCTTACGACACGGCTACGCTCTGGCTGCGAGATAAAGATCGTTTGACGGTTGCTTCCGCAGTTGGATTTCCCGATACCGAAAAACGCCTCGGGCTGACGACTGCTGTGGCCGACAGCGCCTTGTTCAATGAAATGGCGCGCACCGGGCAGGCCATTGTTGTTAGCGATGTGCGCGACGATTCGCGCTTCCCGATTGTCGAGGCTCCTCGTCTTTCATGGATGGGTATCCCGCTGGTTTCGAAAGGTGAGTTGGTCGGCGTGATCGCTCTGGAAAAATGGCAGGCTCATTTTTACACCAGCGACTACATTCAAGTCGCTATGGCTTTTGCCAGCCAGGCAACGGTTTCGCTTGAAAATGCAAACCTGTACGAAGAGAGTCTTAATCGCGCGGCCGAGTTGGATCAGCGTTCGCAGCGCCTGGCTCTGCTCAACCGCTTCTCGGCCTCATTGAGCAGTTTGTTGAACGCAGATCAAATTTTGCAGATCACAGCAGAAGAGCTTTTACGGGCTTTGGCTGTAAAACGCGTCTCGGCTGTGGTGTTGGAAAAAGGACGCGCACTCTGGAAGTTGTCCGCGCCGATTTTAGCGGAAGACCTGCCACAGGTCTTGCCCGACGCGCCGATCTTCAATCGCTTGCGCGAGTCACAGGGCGTCTTCAATACAAGTGATGTCAGTAAGGAAATCGATCTTAAGCTCTTGTCGGAATTTCTCGGCGACGCGCCTTCGTCTTTATTGGTTCTGCCATTAGTCGGCGGTTCGGAACTGCGCGCATTGCTCTTCCTGCAGGATGAACTTGGCCGTTCTGGTTTGAATGAAATTGAATTGGCGCGCACTATTGTGAATCAAGCTTCCATCGCGCTTGAGAATGCGCGCTTGTACGAAGGCAGTGTTCGCACAGCCGAACGTTTCGCTATTTTGAATCAAAGTAGCGCACGGATCAGCTCCAGCTTCGATGCTGAGAAGATTTATGAGGCGGTGCATCAAGCGGCAGCGCGTGTGATGGTGGTTGAGTCTTTTGTCATCACTTTGCTCGACGAAACCGCAAATGAAATCGAAGGCGTTTACCTGGTCGATAAAGGCAAGCGCATGCCCAGCTCGCGCGTCTCTAAGAGCGCTACTTTGAGCGGCAAAGTGATTGAAACAGGTCAGCCGATTCTGACGAACGCCCATGCTGAATCAGAAGAAGCGGGCGGATATTTGTATGGCGAAGATCCAGTTTCGATCCTGGCCGTGCCTATGATTCTCGGCGGGCGCGCCATTGGCATGCTCTCCGCTCAAAGTTATCAGCCAAATGTTTATAGCGTGGAGGATGTGCAAATTCTCGGCACGCTTGCAAACCAGGCTATCGTTGCGATTCAGAACGCACGCCTCTTCGCTGAGACTCAACGACTCGCTCAGGAATTGGAACAACGCGTCATCGAGCGTACATCTCAGTTGCGGCGAGAGCAGCAGAACACGGAAACCCTGCTCAGAATTTTGACTGAAGTTTCCTCCAGCCTCGATCTCGACCGCGCTCTCAACCGCACGCTTTCGCTCCTTAATGAAGCGACCGGTGCGGAGCAAGGGACGATTATGCTGCTTCAGGCCGAGGACAATTTACTCCACTACCGCGCCGGATACGGCTACCTCTCCACCACTTCCGATCCGACCAACAGCCGCGGCTTCACGTTGAAAGTGGGCGAAGGCCTGGCAGGTTGGGTTGTCCAGAACCGCGAGGCGGTGCTGATCGATGATCTCCACCTCGACGCGCGCTGGATGCGTTCAACCGTTAGTGGGCAGGATCATCGTAGCAGCATCGTCGCGCCGTTGCTGGTTGGCGAAGATGTGATCGGTGTGTTGATGATCTTCCATCGCGATTTGCATTTCTTCAGCCGCGACATTTTGAATTTGGTCAAGGCTATTGCGAGCCAGGTGGCGGTGGCGATCAACAATGCGCACTTGTATGAGTTGATCCGCGATCAGGCCGAACGTCTCGGTGTGATGCTGAGGAAAGAGCAGGAAGATGCCAGTCGTTCGCAGGCTATCCTCGAAGCAGTGGCAGATGGTGTACTTGTCACCGGAGTCGATAATCACATTACATTCCTTAATTCATCCAGCGAGGATATTCTGGGAATCAAGTCGGCTCATGCATTAGGCCAATCTCTGGACGCGTTCGGTGGATTGTTTGGCCGAACTGCGGGACAATGGATAGAAACGATCCGCCGCTGGTCGGAGGAACCTTCCACATTCCACGGCGATACTTATGCAGAACAATTGGAATTGGACGACGGCCGTATTGCTTTGATTCACCTCGCGCCGGTTATTTTCCAGAACGATTTTCTGGGAACGGTATCCATTTTCCGCGACGTGACTCATGAGGTCGAAGTGGACCGCTTGAAGTCTGAGTTTGTGGCGACTGTCAGCCATGAACTGCGCACGCCGATGACATCCATCAAAGGCTATGTGGATATTCTGTTGATGGGCGCGGCTGGCGCATTTAACGAGAACCAAACTCACTTCCTGCAGATCGTCAAACACAATGCGGAGCGTTTGAATGTTTTGGTGAATGACCTGCTCGACATCTCGCGCATTGAAGCAGGCCGCGTCACGCTGACCCCGCAGGCGATTAATTTGCGCGATGTGGCGGAGGATGTGATCGCTGAAGTGCTGCGGCGCTCGCAGCAGGATAAGAAGCCCATGGCGCTTTCATTGGACGCGCCGCGCGACCTGCCGCGCGTGCTTGGAGATACCGAGCGCGTGCGCCAGATTATCGCCAACCTGGTGGATAACTCGTATCATTACACGCCCGAGAATGGAACCATCAAAGTTCGCATTCAAGCGCTGGAGAGTAAAGAGGTTCAAGTGGATGTGGAAGATAATGGTGTGGGGATCGCGTTGGAAGATCAGCCTCGAATCTTCGAGCGCTTTTATCGCGGCGAACATCCTCTGGTGCTGGCGACGCCAGGCACTGGATTGGGCCTGGCTATTGTCCGCCAATTGGTAGAAATGCATAATGGGCGCATTTGGATGTACAGTAAAGGAATTCCCGGTGAGGGCAGTACTTTCTCATTCACATTGCCTATTCAAAAGAGTCAATGAGGAACAATGACAAAGATCATGATTGCTGAAGATGAACCCGATATCCGCGAACTGGTGGCATTTACGCTGCGCTTCGCCGGATATGAAGTGGTTACTGCGACCAATGGGGAGGAAGCTGTGCAGTTGGCGGTGAAGGAACTTCCCGATCTGGCCCTGATGGATGTCCGCATGCCTCGCATGACCGGATACGATGCCTGCCGCGCCATGAAAGCCAACCCTGAGTTGAAAGATATTCCTGTTGTATTCCTCTCCGCGAAAGGGCAGGAGGCCGAGATTGCCACTGGTCTCGAAGCGGGCGCGGAAGAATATTTATTGAAACCCTTTGCACCCGATCAGTTGACTGAACGCGTGCGCGCCATCTTGAGTAAATTTGGAAAATAAGGCCGAAGCAAACGAGTCATGAGCGCGATCATTCTGGACGGATCCATAGTGCATTATGAGGCTTTGGGCAAGGGACGTCCCATTGTCTTTTTGCACGGCTGGGTCGGCTCATGGCGTTATTGGATCAGTGCCATGCAAGTGGCATCCACTTCCTATCGCGCTTACGCATTCGATCTATATGGTTTTGGTGATACCGCTCATGAGCCGTTGAAATATTCGCTGGAACGACAGGCCGATCTGCTCGACCGCTTTTTGGGCGTGATGGGCATCGGCAAGATTGCCATCATCGGTCATGGCTTGGGCGCGTTGGTCGGCTTGGAGTTTATCAAACAATTTAAAAACAGCGTGGACCGTATCATGTTGGTTGGTTGTCCATTGAGTTATGATGCAGTCAATGCGCGTTTGCGGACCGCGCCCATCGCGGAATTGGTGGAATGGCTTTCGACGCGTACGCCAGATACTGTCTCTGCTTTGTCAGACGCCTCCAAAACAGACCCGATAGCTGTTGCCGCTTCATTGACTGGCCTCCAGGCCAATGGTTTGGTTGAATCGGTTCACGATGCGAACATTCCCTGTTTATTTGTCTTCGGTGAAAATGACCCGGCAATTACCCTTCCGCCGGAAGGAAGTATCTCCTCCTTCATGATGCATCAAGTTGTGCTTGAGAACATCGGTCACTTCCCGATGATCGAAGATCCGCTTAAGTTCAATCGTTTGATGACTGACTTCCTCGCGCTTGACTCGGGAGTTAGTCCTACAGAATTACAGTTGAAAGAAGAGTGGAAACGCCGCATGCGCTGATCAGGGCAGACGAACACCTGCCCTGATTTTTTATCTTGACAGCCCCTTCGCTGCGGCATATACTCGCCTCACAATTGAACGGGGAGTCCCGCGATGCGGGACTGAGAGGAGTGAGCCGCACTCGACCCGCATTACCTGATCTGGATTATGCCAGCGGAGGGACTCTCGCGATTTATTAGCCATCCTCCGGCTGGAGGATGGTTTTTTTATGCCTCGTGTTCTGATCTTTGCCAACGGCCAATTGCCCAATCTTGACTCGGCTCGCGCTCTCTTGCGCGCAGACGATATCCTCATCGGCGCGGATGGCGGTACGCGCCACATCTTCGCGCTGGGATTGAGTCCGCGTCTTATTGTGGGCGATCTCGATTCGCTGACCGACTCCGATAAGGCCAAAGCCATTGCGGAGAACGTGCAGATCGTCAAATATCCGCGCGACAAAAACGAAACGGATCTTGAGTTGGCGATTCAACACGCGCGCGAATTTGCTCCAGAAACGATTCTCGTTGTGGCCGCCTTGGGAAACCGCCTCGATCAGACTCTCGCCAACCTCGCGTTGTTAAGCGAACCGTCGCTGGCCGCGCTTAATTTGCGCGCGAACGATGGAGTAGAGGAAGCCTTCTTTTGTCAGGAACAGGCCGAAGTCCGCGGGAGGCGCGGCGACCTCGTCTCATTGATTCCGTGGGGAGACGCGGTTGAAGGCGTCCGCACGAACGGACTCAAATGGCCGTTGTCCGATGAAACCTTATATCCGCATAAGACGCGCGGCGTGAGCAACGAGCTGTTGGATGAAACGGCTTCCATTGCAATCCGATCGGGTTTATTGCTTATCGTTCATCGTCGTTTGTAAAATCAAAAGAAAGGTTTAACATGAAACGAATTCTGATTTCCGCTTTGATTATTTTATTGCTGGCTTCTTGCGCGCCCAAACCTTCCGGCCCTATTACGTTGACCGTGATGACTCACGACTCGTTCGCCGCCAGCAAAGATGTGATCGCCGCGTTCGAGAAGGCCAACAACGCAACTGTTACGTTCCTGCCAAGCGGCGATGCGGGCGCGGCACTCAACAAAGCGATTCTTTCAAAGAGTGCGCCGCTCGCCGATGTCTTTTACGGCGTGGATAATACTTTCCTTTCGCGCGCGCTGGCTGCGGGAATTTATCAATCGTATGACTCGCCTGCGTTGAAAAATATTCCGGCTCAGTTTCAACTTGATCCAACGCATCAGGCTTTGCCCGTGGATCAAAGCTATGTATGTGTTGTGTACGACAAGGCTTATTTTGCTTCGCACAGTTTGGCCGTGCCGCAAACGTTGGAAGATTTGGCCAAGCCCGATTACAAAGGTTTGCTCGTGATGGAAAATCCCGCCACTTCTTCGCCGGGACTGGTTTTCCTGTTTGCCACGATCAAACATTTCGGCGACTCGAATTATCTCGATTATTGGAAAGAGCTTCGCCAGAACGGTCTCGTGGTGGTGGACGGTTGGGAGACTGCTTATTACACTAATTTTAGCGGATCGTCCGGCAAAGGCCCTCAGCCGCTGGTGATTTCATATGCGACCGACCCGGCCGCGGAAGTGATGAATGCTTCCACGCCTCTTTCAGACGCGCCGGTCGGCGTTCTTTCCGGACCCGACACCTGCTTCCGTCAAATCGAGTTTGTCGGCATCCTAAAAGGGACCAAGCAACTCGCGCTGGCGCAAAAGTTCGTGGACTTCATGCTGAGCGCGCAATTCCAGAGTGATGTGCCCGGACAAATGTATGTCTATCCGGTGCTGCCGAATCTCACGCTGCCGGATGCATTCACAAAGTATGCGCAGATTCCATCTCGGCCTGCCATACTTTCACCAGATGAAATTGCCAACGGCCGTGACGGCTGGATTCAAGCCTGGACGGACGCGGTTCTAAAATAATCTCGTGACACTTCTATCTAACCGTAAAAGCGCAAACGACATCTTTGCGCTTTTACGGTCGAACTCCCGTCGATTGCTTCTGTGGATTCCCGCACTGTTATTTTTGGCGGTCTTCTTTTTCTATCCGCTGATTCGCATCTTTGTATTCAGCGCGGATCTTTCTGCATTTACACCTGAGACTCTCAGCCTCGTTTCTTCGGTTTTGGGTTTCACTTTTTATCAAGCTATTCTTTCACTGTTGCTCACGTTTTTACTTGGAATCCCCGCTGCGATTTTATTTTCACGTTATAACTTTCCTGCCAAATCCTTTCTGCGCGCGTTGACCGCGGTCCCATTCATGTTACCAACAGTTGTAGTCGCGGCTGGATTCAACGCTTTGCTTGGGCCGCGCGGCTGGGTCAATGTGATGTTCTTCCCCTCGAATCCAATTCCATTTATTGGCACCTTCAGCGCGATTCTCATCGCTCACGTTTTTTACAACACGACCATCGTCATTCGTATCGTTGGCAACGCACTGACTCACCTCGATCCGCGCCTTGAGCAGGCTGCGCGCACGCTCGGCGCGGATACAACTCGCGTTTGGCGCGAAGTCACCCTGCCGCTTTTGCGTGGTCCATTGCTCGCTGCAGGCTTGCTTGTCTTTCTTTTCGACTTCACCAGTTTCGGCGTGATCCTGTTGTTGGGCGGACCGCAGTTTGCTACGCTGGAAGTCGAAACGTATATCCAGGTGTTGCAGTTTCTCAACTTACCGGTAGCTGCGCTCCTTACAATTTTGCAACTACTTTGTACCCTGGCATTATCTATACTTTATAGTTTCGTCGTTAGGCGGACACTCGTCCCGACCATGCCGCGCTCTCCGGATTCGCGGCCGCCGAAAACCTGGCGCGAACGCGCTTTTGTATTCACGATGCTTATCTTATTATTTATATTTTTTGTCCTGCCGCTATTCGCATTGCCTCTGCGTTCCATTACCCGCCTCGACGCGGATCGCGGTGATCGTTCCGCCGTTCAACGCGGTCTGACAGCGGATTACTATACTGAGCTTTTCGTCAATCGCCGCGGCTCGATCTTCTACGTTCCGCCGGTGGAAGCGGCGCGCAATTCATTGATCTATGCGGCCGCCACTGTGATTCTTTCTCTTGCTTTGGGCGCGCCGGTCGCTTCAGCGTTGGCACATCCGGGGCGACTCGAAAAATTTCTCGATCCGCTTTTGATTCTTCCATTGGGCGCTTCTGCGATTACGCTGGGCTTGGGATTTATTTTGGCGTTCAATCGTTTACTCGCCTCGCCGTGGCTGGTTCCATTGGCTCATACATTGATCGCATTGCCGTTTGTGATTCGGACTCTGCAGCCCGCGCTCGCCTCCATTCCAGACCGATTGCGTCAGGCCGCGGCCACATTGGGCGCTTCGCCGTTTCGCGTCTGGCAGGCGGTGGATTGGCCCATCGTCCGGCGTGCAGTTCTCAGCGCGGCTACGTTCGCGTTCACCATTTCGATGGGCGATTTCGGCGCGGCCATTCTGCTCGCTCGTCCCGATTTTCCAACGCTGCCTGTCGCCATCTATCGTTTTCTCTCACAGCCCGGCGGGTTGAATTACGGACAGGCCATGGCAATGTCTACGATTTTGATGGTCATCACGATGGGCTCGATTTTGTGGATCGAACGAACGCGCCTGCCCGGCGCGGGAGAATTTTGATGCTCAACTTGCAGCGCATTTCCAAAACTTATGAGAGCCAGCCGTTGCTCACAGATATTTCTTTCACGGTCGCGGCGGACGAAACGATTTGTTTGCTCGGCCCTTCGGGCAGCGGCAAGTCGACATTGTTACGAATCATCGCGGGTTTGGAAGAAGCCGACTCTGGAAAAGTTTTGTGGGATGATGGTGATCTTGCCTCCACTCCGCCTCATCTTCGGGACTTTGGCTTGGTTTTTCAGGATTACGCCTTGTTCCCGCATCTGACAGTCGCGGAGAATGTGGCCTTCGGCTTGAAGATGCGCGGTTTGCCAAAAAGTGACATTAAATCGCGCGTGACAGAATCATTGGAACAAGTTAATTTGTTCGGTTTCGAGAAACGCCGCGTGACGGAACTTTCCGGCGGCGAACAACAACGCGTGGCGTTGGCGCGCGCACTGGCGCCGCGTCCGCGTTTGCTGATGTTCGATGAGCCGCTCGGCGCGTTGGACCGCGCTTTGAAAGATCGAGTATTGGAAGAGTTACGAAAGATCCTGCACGAGACGAAAGTGCCTGCGATTTACGTCACGCATGATCAGGAAGAAGCCTTTGCTTTGGCGGATCGCATCCTGCTTTTGCACGAAGGGCAAATCGTACGCGCGGGCGCGCCCGAGGAGGTGGCTGCGCATCCGGGCTCTGCATGGGCGGCGCGCTTTCTCGCGGTTGGAAACGTTGTCGAAGGAGTTTGCAGGTTTAGTGGTGGAAAGTGGAAAGCGGAAACAAATTTTGGACTCTTTGAATTGAATTGCGATCATCACCACTTTGAAGGAGAAAAAATTGATTTGCTTCTCAAGCAATCATCGAATCGCGAGAACGAAGCGCGGATCAAAGCCAAAGTGGAAGATGTCGTCTTTCAACGAGAGCAATTCAAGGTCACGTTGCGAGGCGGGTTGGTCATCTATTTGAAAGACGCGCCGCGTGTCGGTGAGGAAATCTCAATCTCGTTCGCGGTAGAATGTTTTGGTCATGCCTGAAAAAATAATTGTCATTAAATTGAATCCGCAAGGTGAAGAGACTTGGCGTTACGGAGGGGAAGTGATGGAGCGCCGGGAAAATTTTGTGAAACTCGAAGCGTTCTTCAATCGCGATGATATGCCGTTTATGGATACAACTTTGAAACGCAATGATCGCTTTGTAGAAACGTTTTACTCCGACCGCTGGTACAATGTGTTCGAGATTTATGACCGCGATGATGGAAAGCTCAAAGGTTGGTATTGCAATGTAACGCGGCCCGCGCAATTCGCGGATAGACGAGTCTCGTATGAAGATTTGGCATTGGATTTGTGGATCGCGCCAAATGGAAAACAAACGGTGTTAGATGAAGACGAATTCGCTGCGCTCGATATCGAGGATGAAACAAAAGCCAGGGCACGCCAAGCTTTGGACGAACTAAAAGCTGTGTTCGCTGCCCGCCTTATGTTTTGATTCAATCTTTTGGACATTGCAAATCAAAACAGCCTTCGTTTCAAGAACGAAGGCTGTTCGCGGTTGCGGCTTTGATGTTTAGGCAAGAAGTGAGAGGAAGCTGCCTGCGCCTTGCAGCAAACGATCGCCGTTATTCCAAAGATACCAGCCGCCGGCTGCTGCAACACAGCAACAGCAAAGAACAACAATAACAACGATAGCAATAATCAAGC
>DATKNJ010000298.1:0-10430 GCA_035541395.1 Anaerolineales bacterium | reverse complement strand
TTTTAGGCCGCTTTCTGGAATGGCCGTTGAGTCTGGTTGGCATTGGCGCACTGATTTTGATCTTGGGACTGATCCTCGGCGTGCCGAGCATGGCGATCCCTGCCGCGATTGTAGCTGGCATCGGCGGTATTTTTTATTATCAAGAGACCGTTGGGGATTACACTTCCTGGTCTTATATGTGGACTTTGATTCCCGGTTTCGTGGGAGTCGGTTCCATCTTGGCTGGTTTGCTCGGCGATCACATGGCCAGCAACCTGCGCCGCGGCCTCGACCTGATGGCGGCCAGCGCGGTACTGTTTTTGATCTTCGCCTCCTTCCTCGGCGGCTGGAAATTGCTCGGCAATTATGGCCCGGCCGTCCTCTTGATTCTGCTGGGCGTGTGGGTGTTGGTCAGCGGTTTCTATCGCTCGTGGCGAAAAGATAATCAGGGAAAACAGGAGTAAACATGCGTCGTTCTTCGTTTTTGTTTGGTGTCATTCTGCTTTTTCTGGGCGCGTTGCTGTTTGCGGACTCGGCTGGTTTTCGTCTGCCCGGCGGCGCGCGGCTGAGTGAATTCTTTTGGCCAATCGTGTTGATCTTTGCGGGCGCTTGGATTATTTTCGGCGTTCTCACGCGCAGCAAACCCGAAACCGAGCAAGCCTCTGTGGATTTGCAGGGCGCGCGCGAGGCCACTGTCCGTTTGAGTCATGGCGCGGGCGAACTGAAAATCTCGAGCGGCGCAGGCGCGGGTCAGCTTGCGAACGGAAAGTTTGTTGGCGGATTGGTCCAGCACAGTCGCAGATTTGGTGATGGGTTGGAAGTCAAAATGCGGCCGCCTCATGAGCCGTTCAACTTCTTCAATGGTTTCGAGCGTTACGATTGGAACGTCCATTTCAACTCCGATGTCCCGCTGGCGTTGAAATTATCCACCGGCGCGGATAATGCGCAAATCGATTTGCGCGATCTGCGCGTGACGAGTTTGAAGCTTGAAACGGGTGCCAGCCAAACCAAAGTGACATTCCCTGCGCGCGGCCGCCTCACCGCGGACTTTGATTTGGGCGCGGCCGGTTTAGAGTTGATCGTCCCTGATGGTGTTTCGGCGCGTATCCGCGTATCACAGGGAGTCTCCAGCGTCAATGTAGATGAGTCGCGCTTCCCGCGCGTTGGTGGAATCTACAAATCACCCGACTTCGAATCGGCAACCAACGCGATTGATATGACCATCGACGCAGGTGCTGCGGATATCAAGATTCGATAATGAATACAAGGAGAATGCAATGAACTTAATGAAACGATTCGATCCGCGCGTTGTGCTTGGTGTTTTACTTTTGTTGGGCGGGGGGTTGCTGTTGTTGCAGAATCTCGGTTACTTGCAAAATGTAACCGATCTGTTTTGGGGCGCGGTATTTTTGATCGCTGGCCTCGCGTTCCTTTCGGTGGTTTTGGGCGGCGCTTGGTGGGGTGTGTTTCCCGGTATGACTCTGCTTGGGCTGGGAGTCATTGTCTTGTTTGGCAACCAGCTTGGGGTCTATGCCGGAGCGGTGTTCCTCGGCGCGATTGCACTCGCATTCTGGCTGGTCTATCTGATCAACCGATCCAGTTGGTGGGCGCTGATTCCAGCCGGCGTGTTGACAACTCTGGCAGTGGTCGCGGTGTTACCGGAACGGATCGGCGCGTTCGCATCTGGCGGAGTCTTCTTCATCGGTCTGGCTTTGACATTTGCATTGTTGGCTTTGCTGGCTGGATTGCGATGGGCTTATTATCCGGCAGTTGTGCTTGGCGTTTTGGGAATCTTGACAACGGCTTCGTTGATGAACTTCGCCAATTATATTTGGGCGATTGTCCTGATTTTGTTCGGGGCGTTTCTGATCTTTCGATTCTTTGTCAATCGGTGAAACAAAACTCCCTGCGATATCGCAGGGAGTTTTTGAATCAATTATTTGGGCTTTTCGCCAGACCATCTTTGCCCTTTTGCAGCAAGGATCTGACTTGTTCATGCGCATGTTTCCAGCGAGAAGAAACCACTTGTGCCAATCTATCTAAAATGATCGCGCCCGTCTCTGGATAATCAAGGCATAATTGCTCGAGGTCGCGTCCACGGATTCGAAGTGCTTCCAAGGCTTCCAGGCATTCTGCTCTCGATGTGTATTCGCCGCTGCCAATTGCTGCCGACCAACCAAAGACGCCGCCTGAAGATAAATGGGAAATGGTGATAAATGGGCCATCGTATGGTTTATATTGAATCGTTACGTTGCCGTTTAAAATCAAATATAGATAATCCGCCTCCTGGCCTTGTTCGAAGATAGCCGTCCCGCGCGGGCACGAATATGATTCGAACAAAGGCTTAAGAGTATTCAGTTGTTGCGGAGTTAATCCATTAAATAGAGGAACCTGACTGAGATTTACAGACATTTCCGCCATCTTAGCTCCGAATTACATCTGTTTCCAGTTTAGAATATCACGTAAAGCATGGACATTAATCCCTCTTTCTTAGGACAAATTTTTGGGTCATATTGGGTCAGTTTTTTGACTCAAAGCTCGTCAAAAGCTGAAGATAAATCAATGAGGAGTCTCGTTTCGTGAAGCGAAATCGTTTAGGTTTAGTTGTGGTTGGAAGCGGTTTGATTTTGGTTGGCGTTGCCGCATATTTTCTGCTTTCTCGTAATCAAACTGAGCCGAGCATCCAAAGCGAACTTTCCAGCGTTCCCGCGACCGTTAACTATCCCGCGCCTGGAATCTCATTGAATGACATCCACGGCAACCCCGAGTCTCTCGCGGATTATCGCGGACGCGTTGTGCTGGTCAATTTATGGGCTACTTGGTGCCCTCCGTGTAAACAAGAGATGCCGGTTTTTCAAACTTATTATGATCAACATAAAAGCAATGGCTTTGATATCGTTGCGATCAATGACGGCGATCCGACAAAAGATGTGATGCAGTTTGTCGATAACTATAAGCTGACCTTTTCGGTCTGGCTGGACCCGAATTATGTTGCCACCGATAAAGTTTTCCAGACGATCAATCTGCCTAGCTCGTATGTCATCGATCGTAATGGTGTAGTCCGTTTGATCTGGGTGGGAGGAATTACCGGCGATATGTTGGAAAGATATGTCACCCCAATCATTATGGAGTAAACATGGATGCCAAAGTGAATTTAAAAGAACGCATGACGTTTGTTGCCACGGCTGATAAAGGCTATGAAGTGTTGTTGGACACTGGCCCTGATGCGGGCGGCGATGATCGCGGCTTCGAGCCGATTGAATTGCTGGCAATGGGAATGGCGGGCTGCACCGCGATGGATGTCATTTCGATTCTGCGCAAGAAGCAGCAGAATATAACTGATTTTGAAGTGAGTGTACATGTGGATCGCGCCGAGGAACATCCGAAGGTTTTTACGCGCGCACAAATCACATATGTTTTGAAAGGTCATGACTTGCAGGAAGCGGCATTGGCGCGCGCCATTGAACTTTCCGTTACAAAATATTGTCCGGTGCAAGCCATGTTTGGGAAGTTGTTTCCGATTGAGATGCGATATCAAATCTTTGAGGGGAATGACTCGCTCGTCAAAGAAGGGGCATGGCAGCCAACTGTTTAGAAGAACACAGAGCGGATGTTCCAGACGTCCGCTCTCTTCTTGATTCTTATGGCGAGTCTGATCGTATCGAACTGGCCGCGTCCGAGCATTGACAAGCTGTAACGGTTACTCCGCCGCGTGTCAATGTACCTTGATAGGCGACCGGGCCATTGTGAGTGATCCAACCTTCCAAATTAAACGGAAGCACACCATCGGCCAGAATCCATTCGCCGTTATATTTGCGGGCGATGTGCACGTGCGTGCCCGTCGCTTCGCCGCCCTGACAGGATGGATAACCAATCATATCGCCAGTGTGAAGTGTTTGTCCTGCCGCAGCGCGTCCGTTCACATTGAGATGAAGATAGTAGATTACCCAGCCGGTGCGTTCGTCGCCGTCGCCATCGAGGTCGAGGACCAGGCCATCAGGTCCGGAACGAACGACTAATCCATCTGCCATGGAGACGGCGTAGTTTTGAGGGTCGGGCGCGAAGCAGCCGTGATGTTCCGATGGGGGAGCAAAGTCCACTGCTGATAATGGCAGGCCTTTGCCGAAGCCGGTATGCGGGCCACCAGTAAAGCTCCAGGTTTGACCCGGAGGAAATGGAAAAGTCAAGTCGGGTTGATGCAAGCTGCCGGGGATGAGAACGGTATTATCTTTCCACGGATCGCCGAACAATTTTGTGTAAGTAGCGATGAATCCTTTTGGGCCTGTGGCCAACGCGTAGGAATCACCGGAATAGATTTTTGAGAAAAAATACAACAATGCAACCGACCCCGCATTTTCCCATGGATCAGGGCGGACGATTTTTGTATCGGGCAAATCAAACTCCAGCAAGTTTCCAGCGCGCCAGCCATAATATCCATTGTTGAGTGTGTTCGCCACGCCTACCAATTGCAAATAGACGCTTTCGTAATACAGTTGCTGATATCCCAAAATATATTTTGTTTTGGGCGGCGCGGGTTGAGAGAGCGCTCCAGCTTGATATTCCATGATGGCAAGCAACAAGCGTGGACTGATACTGAAGTTGGTCGCGACGTAATCCACAATTTCTGCGCCGCTGCGCCAGGCGTCTCCAGCATAAGCGCGATAGTTTTTCAACCAGCCATCATGTGCGGCCACAAACGCGGAGGTGTTGAAGCCGATCAGAGCCGGGCCATTGACAAAGGCATTGTCCGGCAGGATTTGAAACGGGCTGTACCATAGCGCGCGATAATAGATCGGGATTTTCATCGGCAGACCGGGCGGCATTGTCGTCGCGTCTTTCGGGATGATGGGGTTGGCCACCATGATTTCATCGACTGTGGTGTTGAAGCGCGCGGCCAGCGCCGGAACAGTGTCACCGGTTTGCGCGATGTAATCCACCAATTGGCCGGGTTTATAGACCGGACGCGTCGGCACAGGCGTTGGCTGATAGGATGAGTCAACAGGCGTTGGGGCGGAGAGAGTCGGTTCTTGTGTCGGAGCAGTGGGAATGCGCGCGCAAGAGGATAACGTCAGCGCGGCGACCAGCAAAACGGTCAGCCAGCGTTCACGGACTAGCGGGTGTAGGTGTAGCATCAGGATCGCGGAAAATAATAGACCAAGCCTGGCCAACAGGATCAGCAGTAATCGTCTGATCGCCTCGGACGAGTTTGCCTTCATAAGGTTTTGTTCCGGCCACAACAGTCCAGCCGCTTAACACAAATGGGATCGGCCCATCGGCCGCGACCCATTCGCCATTGTATTTGCGGACAATGTGGACATGTGTACCGGTGGCAACGCCGCCTTCGCAGGAGGCATGACCAATATGATCATTGGTATTGAGCCATTGACCGAGTTTGACTCGGTCCACGGTGGCGATATGCAAATAGACAAGGACCCAACCGGTCTGTTCATAACCATCACCATCGAGGTCTTCGACCACAACGCCGTTTTCGGAACGGACCACGAGTCCGGGCGCCATGGCCGTGACCCATGTGGGCGTTTGCGAACAGCCTCCATGATCGGTGGATGGCGCAAAGTCGACCGCGGCTTGTGAGCCGTCATGTTCCCAGGCGCCGTGCGGGCCGCCGGTAAAGCTCCATTCGACTTTGGGTTGGAACGGCAGAACCAGAGTCGGTTGTTTAAGACCGGGTGGAAAGATCGGATTGACTAGACTCGCGCGTGCCCACGGATCGCCGAACATCTCCGCATATAGCGCGGGGAATCCGTTTTTCGGATCGATGATCTGCGCCCATTGTGATTGACTATGCAACTGTGCAAAGAGATATTGAATCGCAACTGTGCCGGCATTCAAGCGCGGGTCAAGGCGCAGACTGGTTCCATCGGGGAAGTTCAATTCCGTGATCGTTCCGTTTCGCCAGCCATAATATGCGATCGACATCTGGTTGACGGCCCAAACCATTTGCGTGAACAAGCCTTTATAAAGGAAGTTTTCATAGCCCATCGGGTAGTCGGCATGCAATTGATCCACCGGCTGGCCGCTGACCCAGCGACCTTCATATTCGAGCAGCGCCAACAACAAACGCGGGTTGATCGAGTTCTCATACGCCAGACGGCGGATATCCTGCGCGCCGTTTACCCAACCGGTGGAACCGAGATATTCTCGATAGCTCTTGAGATAACCATTGGTCTTGTTGATATATCCATCAATGTCGAAGCCAACTGCGGTCGCAGTGAAGACGACTTCACTATCCGGGATGATCTGAATGTTGGGTGTGGTCTGCTCTTTGATTCGATTCGGGAGAACGAGCAGTGTGCCCGGATCGATCAGACCTTTGGGCGGCAGCGAAGCATTCGAAGCGGTCACTTCGGATTCAGCGAGATTGAATCGTCTCGCCAAACCTGGGACAGTATCTCCGCTTTGTGTGTAATATAGAAGCGGCGCGGTGTCGAAGGTGGGAGTCACATTTGGTTGAATCACACTGCTTAGCGTGGGGCCAACGCGTGTGGGCGTGATGAACGAAGTGATTGCCGTCGGCGTGATGGTGGGAGTCAATGTGGCAGTAGGGGAAACCGTTGGAGACGGCGACAGGCTCGGGTCGAATGCGACCGGTATGTTATTTGCCTGTACAGGTGTGGGAGTGTAGTAGTCGCCCCACAGCGATGGAGTCGCACCGCAAGCCATCTGCAACATGGTCAAAATCAATAGAGCGATGAGAGGACGTTTCAGGCGCGACACGAAGAGAAATTATACCTTTTATGATTAAATCGGCCTGAGACTTTTAATGTGTGATTTGGTTGGCATCATTTTTTCCGTCCCATGCCTCGACCTGTTGACTGCCGCGCTTCAAGAAACCATCATATTCTGTGCCAGTGCCGCTGGAGACCCAACCATCCAAATTAAACGGCAAGGTTCCATCGGCCGCGATCCATTCACCGTTATAGCGCCGCGCAAGATGGACATGTGTGCCATTAGCGATCCCACCTTCACAGGATGGATGACCGACTTTATCACCGGCGAACAAATATGTGCCTGGTGCGACGCGGTCACGCGTTTCGATGTGCATGTATAAAACGACCCAGCCGGTTTGTTCATAGCCATCGTTATCCAAATCTTGAATCACCGCACCGTTCGCAGCGCGCGTGATCAAACCGTCTGCTACGGCTGTGACCCAGTAATCGCTTTGCACGCAGCCCGGCGCGTCGCTGGGCGGTGCGAAATCGAGTGCGGCCCAAGCCGAACCTTCATCCCAGCCGCCATGCGGTCCGCCGGTGAAAGACCAGGTTTCTCCGGACGCGAAAGGTAAGGTCATGCGCGGCTGCTTTAAGTTAAGCGGAACGAGGGGTTCGATAGCGAGATCAAAAGAATTGCCGAAGAGGAAGAAATAAGTTTGATACAACCCGAAAGCCGTAACATCTTTTTCCCACGCGTCGTGCGAATCAAGTTTGGCAAAAAAGTTTTGCACACCGGCTGTGCCTGCGTTGATGGTTGGGTCTATGGGCACAACACTTCCATCGGCCAGCACCCACGTTGAGACCGCGTCCGCGCGCCATAGATAAAAGCCGCGGTTCAATTCGTTGGCAGCCCAATCGAGTTGGTGATAGAGACCGCTGTAATATGTTTCCACAAAGCCAAGCGGATAATCCGTGGCTGTTGCATCCGGCTTGGTGACCCATCCGCTTTCATATTCGAGAATTGCCAACAGCAAGCGCGGATTAACAGAATAATTTTGGCTGACTGTTGTGATGATGTCCGCGGCGCTCATTGTTTGGCCGTTCACATCTTCGCTGTAGCTGGCGAGATAACCTCTTTTGTTTTGGATGAAAGCATCGATGTCGAACTGCGCGCTGGCTGGGCCATAGACCAATTCCGAATCGGGAATGATCTTGAACGATGGGCCAACTGCGCCCGGTTCTGGCGCGGGGATGTTGAGAGTCATTCCAACCGTGAGCAGGTTCGGATCATTCAGACTGTTAGCCTGCATCAACGCATCGACACTGATTCCGTAGTTTTGTGCGATGCTGCCTAACGTATCTCCCGATTGAACAACATATTGATCTGCATTCTGGCGTGGCGTGGGAAGCGTACGCGGCGTATCTGGTGTGGGTGTGAGGATCGGTAAACTTGGATCGCGGGTGGGAGGTAACGTTACAGAGAGAGACGCGCGCGTTGGAGTCGGACCCGGCGTTCGGGTGGGTTGAGGCAAACCGTTCGTCGTTTGAATCGGTCCGCCATTGTCCACTGAAATGAACGGATCGTAGGTTGGATATGGGGAGGGCGTGGAAGCCGCGGGCACGCAAGCGGATAAGGTCAAGGCAAAAAACAAAATCCAAATTATTGTTCGGCGCATGAACGGGATTGTACCTTACTCTTTTTATGATGATTGATTTACCATAAAGGCGCAATGACGCGACAAAGTTTTAATCTCGTATCTTTGAGCCTTCGCGACTTTGTGGTTTATTCCGATATCACGTCCCAGTTTGCTGGCAATTTGGGCGCGGGCCAATTAGAATCAGGTTCCCAACTTAACCACGAACCGTCCAATGGATACGAACGGCTTTGCAAACGCGTCGCGATTTCTTTACGGGCGCGTTCGATCTCGTTCACCCATTCCATTTTGATGCCGCCGACTTGAATCCCATGCTGATATTCATCGGCATCCTTCCATTGCCAATTGTAAGAAGGTTCGATCACAATATCCAAATCGAGATCGCAAGTATCGAGACCCAAAGCTGTTCGTTGGAACGGAAGTTGAAAGTTGATGTAATAACAAGAGAACTCGTTTGTTTCGGCGTTCCAAATATGGATCGTCGAGAAATATTTCTTCGGCTCGAGCAGAATCAAAAAGCGATTTGTGTGCCAGAGATATTTTTCGAGATTCAATGTGTTCGTCATGGTTTCGTGCCAGCGATCCCACGCGATATGACCATTGCGTATATATCCGGCAGGCGCCATGCATTCCGCGCCCGGCCAAATATACAATGCAGTTTCCGCGGGCGTATCTTTTATCACGCGCACCGCTTGCGCGTACGTTGGGTGTCGATCATACACACCGCGCAACAGCACGGTGTCACCTTCATTCCACAGATTTGAATTCTCCATCTTTGATCGGACCTTTATCCTTTTCTGAGTTGCGATGCATTTTATAAAAAATGTCGGGGTCGGCTAAAAACGCGCCGAGACAGGAATCGGTGCAGAAGTAAATCGTATGACCGCGATATTGCGCGTGCGGAAAGTAGGACGAATCTGTGTCGCGGAAGATTCGTCCGCACAACGTAACGAATCGCGCGGGACGTTTGGTCTGGTCTTCGTCTCGAGGGGTCATGCCTGCAGTTCAGCGATCAACACTTCGAACGCGCCGACGCTTAGCTTTGAGAGCGCTTCTGTCTGGTGTCCGCGCCCCGCTGATGAAAATAGGATTTGCACGTTCTTGAATCCTTTTATCTTTAATTTGAGTTCCTGGCGGTTTTCGGAATAATTCAACACAACCAGGACATTCTGCTTTTCTGTGGCGCGCAAGAAAGCAAAATATTCTTTGGATCGCAATGCCAATGGTGTGTATTCGCCTTCGATCAGCGCGGGCGTAGACTTGCGGACATGAATCAGTCGCTTGTAGTAGTTCAATAACGAAGCCGGGCCGTTGCGCTGTTCTGCTACATTGATGCCCTCTGCGAAGTTCGGATTTACTGGCAGCCACGTTTCAATAGTTGCTGGCGAGAAGCCGCCATTTGATGTCTCAGACCATTGCATCGGTGTACGATTTTTGTCGCGGGACATTTCTCCGGCGCGGCGGGCAGCTTCTGTCGGATTTACTTTCAGCTCATTGACCAACTGATCGTAGTACCAGGTAGCCATCGTGTCGCGCAGTTTGGTTGGATCAGTGATGATGAGATCGGTCATGCCAATCTCTTCGCCGTTGTAGAGAAATGGCGTGCCGCGCAGAGTCAACACTAAGGCTGCGTTGAGACGCGCCAACTCGGCATCGTGGATTCTGTCACCGTAGCGGGTATGGATGCGCGAACAATCATGATTGCCGAGCGTATTGCAAGGCCATCCTTTAACGGGCAACGCGTTCAGTTGAGTCAACCGTTCCTTTTGGTTGCGGCGGATATGGGCCGGTGTGATGCGTTCTGTCCACATGAGCGGAAAATTGAAGACGAGATTCAATTCATCGTTCCCATCGCCCATGTACGAGATGTGGTCATCTTCACCGACCAACATGCGGTCGCCATCATATTCATCGAGCACGGCGCGCAATTCTTTCATCAGATCGTGTAAGCCCGGGCCATCCAATTGATGCACAAACATCTCTTTCCAATATTTTTCAATTTGTTTTTTCTCGGTGGGCGTTTTCGCTAAATCTGTGGCATGGCGTAATTCAGCCAGGTTCATTGGAACGTTATGCGGTGTGAGACTCGGATCTTCATAAATGGTGCTGATGGCGTCGAGGCGGA
>DATKNJ010000297.1:0-21914 GCA_035541395.1 Anaerolineales bacterium | reverse complement strand
AAAATCAAGATGCCAGAAGAAATCCAGCGCGTCGCATCTGAAATTTTGAAATCCTTTGCTTCATGAACGTGCTTTGAAAGAAACCACCACCATAAACCTGCTAAAAGGCTTTCCAAAATAAAAAAGGTATATTCCTCTATCGGTACATAACCGATCACCAAACCGCTGACCAGTTTTGGTTCATAAAACCATACGTGATTTGCCACCAGATAGTTATCCCATGGTGTTGTATAAATAACAGCCAGTGCAATATGAATTGCGATACTTATCCATACAGCGCGATCATTGCGAAAGTTGGGCATCTGCTTATGTTTTCTTTGTTTCCAAATTTGAATGACAAGCAAGATAAAAATTGGAGGAAGGAGAAATCGAATCAAAAAACCAAAGTATGTCATCTATGGGTGACTTTCATGAAGACGCCGGGACGCGGTTCGAGCGTTGCGCCCATGTGAGCGCGGATTTTATCGGCGTTGATTGGCTCGAAGGAAAATTTCTGCAACAGATGCGCGATCACCAGCCTCGCTTCCATCTGACCGAAAGCTGCACCTATGCAGGTGCGCGGTCCGCCGCCGAATGGGACATAGGCAAACGGCGGCGTCTTGCGTCCATGCGAGAAGCGTTCCGGGCAGAACTGGTTGGCGTTTTCCCAAAGAGTAGGATCGCGATGAGTAAGATAAATGGAATAAAACATGCGCTCGCCCGAAGGAATTTTGTTTCCATCAAAATCCAATTCTTCAGACACAACGCGATTGCCGATATGAATAGGCGGATATAAGCGCAAACTCTCTTTGATGACTTGATCCAGCAGTGACGATTTTTCCACCATGCTAACTTCTTGAACAAGCCGCGAGTAGATGTCAGGGTGTTGACCCAAGAGCGCGAATGTCCACGCGAGCAGGGCGGTGGATGTATCGTGTCCGGCGATGAGCATGGTCAGCATTTGGTCGCGGATGCGGTCGTCGTCGAGACCAGCATCGATCAGGTGTTGAAGCAAGTCATTTTGACGGTGGACAGCGGATGGTGGACGATGGTCAATTTCGCGGTCTGTTGTCCATTGTCTATCGTCTAACAGTCGCCGACGGTCTGAAATAATTTTGTAAAGATAATCATCGATTGCCCTCAACGATTTTTTATAACCCGGTCGCGGAATCTTTCTCCAAAAAATCCACGGCCCCGGTGAGATGAATTCGATGGCTTTCAAAATCGGGGTCCAAATGCGCGGTAAATCATCCCACACATCCACACTGAATAACGCGTTCATGATGATCAGCAACGCGATCTTGCGGCCTTCGACCAGCATATCGATGACTTGGTTGTCGCGCCAAACATCTGTGACGCGGTCAGTTTGAGCGAGCATCATTTCCGCATAATTGAAGAGATTGCCGGGATGAAGCGAAGGCTCCATCAATTCGCGATAATGGTCGTGTTCTTCGCCATCCACGATTAGTACGCCGCGACGAAGTACATCCGTGACCGGATCGGTATTGCGCCACAAAACCTTTTGACGTTCGGTGACCAGCACTTTCCGATTCGCTTTAGGGCCAAACACAACATAAGGATGAAACATCGGTAATGGAATTTGGAAAAATCTTCCGATGCGTTCCGCCATGACTTTCAGCGGGCCGAGAGGTGAGCCTTCCTTGAGATAGGCACGCAAGGCGCTCAAGCCTGACTGCGGCGTGAGTGTATTTCTTTGCTCGGTCATTTGTCTCTATCGGTGTTCTAGAAAAAATTTTAAAACTCGATGGACTTCAATATTCATTCCTAAGTTCCGCGCGTTTGCGGCGATATTCGATGATGGGCAAATCGCCTTGAATAAGCGCTTCGCCGATCTTTAGTCCGCTGGGCTGCGGCTGGTGCGTGACAACCACGCGGCGGTCTTCGTGAGCAATGTAGATGTTCATTGGGATGGAGGCGATTGAGACCAGCTTGCCGAGCACGGGCAGGGTCAGAAAGCGCTGATAGAAGCGTAGATAGAGCAAGGTATGGTCATCGTCAACGGGAACGAAAGCAGCCACAATTCGCACATCGGAGCTGATGTAGTTCTGCCACAGGTTCGGCATAATGAATTCGAGGTGAACGCTGGTGGCGGAACGCGCGGAAAGTTCGCTAGGCTTGCGCGGTAGAGTGCCATCGTCCACGCGGTTGAAGGGATAGGTGTAGATCATCTTGTCGCCGTGCCATTCAACAACGGGACCGTCGACAAGCGTGCGGTTGCCGCGGCCAATGGTTTTACGGTGGATGAAGGGCAGATGTACCACATCGAGTTGGTTCTCGATCACGCGTGAGTAATGCGCATCCCACGGATCCTGGGCAGAGGCCGTGATGAAAGAGTCGTCGAGATTGTCGAAGAAGAGAGACGCTTGCAAGTCTGCGGGCGGATTGGTTCCCCACCAGATCCAGATGTATCCATGCGCTTCGTGAGTGGGGTAGGCGTTCAGTTGCAGTGTGGCAGGGATGGGACCGCCGCGACCATTGGCGGGAACGTAAACACATTTTCCGCTCGAGTCAAACTCAAAGCCATGGAAAGGACATTGCAAGTGGTCTTCCAGAATACAGCCCAGGCTGAGTTGTATGCCGCGGTGCGGACATTTGTCTACGGCGCAATTGACCTTGCCGGCGCTATCGCGCCAGAAAACCATTTTCTCTCCCATGCGGGTCACGCCGATGGGTTTATCTTTGACTTCATTTGATTCGAGCAGAACGTACCATTGATTGCGTATCATTAGATTCCTTCATTTCAGCTTTTAGTCTTGCATAGTTACAGGTGCTGGTTCCAGTTGAGTTTGTTTGAAACTCAATACGATGGGATGGTTATAAATTTGCGCCCTAACGTAAAAGAACAGTCCCGCCATCACGATTGCGCCAAACGCGCCGGGCGCCCAAGTGCCCAATTGTTGGAGCAGTGCGCCGCCAAGAATCGGTGCGATGATTCGTGTGGATGAGTCAATGGATGCGGCAAAGCCGAGAATACCGCCGATTTCCTGCGGCGCAACCGCCTTGGTCAACGTGGAGGAGAGCAGTGTGTTTAGAACGCCGCCCGCAAGCGAAGTCGGCGCAAGAACGATCAACAGAACCAACACCGACGGCGCCATTGCCCAGCCGACCATAGAGATCGCCATCAAAGCAATGCAAGCCACAATGAGAATATCTTCGCGGAAGACATTTGTGATCTTCCCGACCAAATAGCCCTGTGTAATTACTGACAGCACGCCCACATACGTCAACACATAACCGGTCTGGGCGGCAGTAAGATTGAACTTGGTCAGCGCGTAGAGCGAGAAGATGGTTTGGAAGATGGCAAAGGCCACGCCAAAGAGGAAGCGTGAGATCAGCAGCGACCCGGAAAACGGACGCTTTAGGGCAACGAACAATGCTCCTAACGTGACTGCTGGTTTCTTCACTGTCATTTCTGCGCGTTTTTCAGCGGTCAACGATTCGGGCAGCCAGAAGAAGATCAAAGCCAGATTGATGAATGACATTGCCGCGGCTGCAAAGGCTGGAACCGCGTAGCCCCATTGACTCAGGAAGCCGCCAGTCACGGGTCCGATGATGAAGCCCAGGCCGAAGGCCGCGCCGATCAACCCCAAACCTTTGGCTCGGTTCTTGGCGTCGGTCACGTCGGAGATATAAGCTTGTGCAATCGAGAGATTGCCGCCGGTGATTCCGTCGATGATGCGGGCGGCGAAGAGTATCCATAACGCGTTGGCAATGCCCAAGAGCACGAAGCCAAGAAAAGTCCCGAAGATGGAAGCGAGCAAAATCGGTCGGCGTCCGTAGCGGTCCGACATGCGTCCCAAGAGCGGCGCACCGATCAACTGAGCAACAGCGTACGACGCGACCAATAAGCCGGTCACGAACGCGTTGGCGTGGAACGTTTCTGCGTAATAGGGCAGCAGTGGCAAAATCAAGCTGAAGCCGAGCAGGTCAACGAAGACCACTAAAATGATTGAGGAGAGAAGTTTCTTGTTCATGTTACCTTTAGATTTTTGGTTTGTAAGATTCTTCGTGGTGCAATTCGTATTTGGGAGTTTTACCGGTCTTGGTAATGTTTTCCCATGTGACGCGCAGCAGGCCAAGCATCGGCGTCCAGGGTTTCATCACATGCACTTCGACAAATTCTTTGCGGTTGTTCTTTAAGGTGTTGACTAAGGTTTTCGCAGCAACTTCCGGCGGCTTGGCGAGAAAGCGCAGGACGAAACCGTAGTTCTTCATTTTCTCTTTGCCGCGTTCGCCGATCATGCTTTGATTGGTGAGCATGTCGGTCAGGATCATGCTGGGGCTGAAACCGACGACATGAATTCCGCTGCCTTGCATTTCTTTGGCGAGCGTGCGGGTGAAGGATGTGATCCACGCTTTGGTGGTGGCATACATGCCCATCGGCGATGATGCTTTGCCATTCGAACCCGCGCCGTATAGATTGACTAATGTTCCGCTTTTTTGCTTTGACATGAAATAAATGGCGGCTTGCGCACCATAAAAAGTTCCCATGTCGTTGGCAAGGAACATGTCGATGATTTTTTCTGGATGAATATCGAGCGTGATGCCACCTCCCGCGGAATAACCGGCATTGTTGATCCAGATATCGATACAACCAAATGTCTCAACGGTCCGGCGCGCTAGAGCGTAAACCTGTTCTTCTTCGCGGACATCACAAGTCCAGCCTGTGACATTTCCGAATTCAGAAAGCGATTTGACTGCCCGAGCTAACGTGTCTTGCGATCTTCCCGAAACGATAACGGTCGCGCCCGCCTTGAGTAGTTCCTGCGCGGCAACATAACCAAAGCCGCGCGTGGAACCGGTGATGACTACAATTTTGTCATTCAATGAAATCATGAAATGCTCCAATATCACTCTTGTTACTGAATGGCCTGCAAAGTCTGTAAGATCTCGTCGTTGGTGGGAATGTCGCTCATGTTGTGCCCATAGTGAACAAAGCGGGCGATCCCTTGCTTATCAATCATCACTTGGGCGGGCATGCGTCCCAGTTTGAACAGGCTGATTTCCTGCCCGTAGCGTTTTAATACGCTGTGGGTTGGATCAGGCAGGCCAATGAAGGGAAGCTCATGTGATTTCCAGTAGAATTTGAATTCATCGGTGCCCTCGGGTCCTACCACGATGATTTCGGTTTCTTGCATCTTGACTTTCTCGTAATCCTGGCGCAACTGCGCCATGTGCCGTTGGCAGTAGGGTCAGGCAAAGCCACGGTTGAAGATCAACAGGACATTCTTCCTGCCGCGAAAATCAGATAGATGGATTTTGTTTCCATTGAAATCCGCCAAATCAAAATCTGGTGCGGCTTGGTTCAATTCAACTTGCTTGCTCATGAAATATATTTCCATTCATTTCATTTTCTGCGAGGAGGTCAAAACCCTCGCCGCTGACTTTGCCACGGTGGAGGCAGGTGGTTCCGAAATTCTTCCACGCTTGGGCCACCCAAACGCACCAGCCGCCAAACGCCATACAGGTAACTGACAATGAGCAGAACAACGGTGGCAGGCCAGCCTGACAAGGTATTGACCAGCGCCAGTTGGCCTACGTTGCTGCCGCGAAAGAGCGTCACTTGCCAGAATAGGCGCAGGGCAAAAAAGATGATCCACGCAATAGTCACTTCGCTGTAGGCGGGGCGGACGCGATCATGCCAATACCAGTCCAGCGGCCAGCGGCGGGCGAGGAAACTCGTCCAGGCCACCATCGGCTTGCGGATGATCAAACTGACCAGCGACAACCCGATCACCAATCCGCTGTTGAAAATGTCGGGCAGAAAATATCCCTGCGAGCGGCCGAGCAGGTAAGCCAGTGCGATCGCCAGCCCTACACTGCCCATGCCCCCCAGCGTATAGAACAGGGACTGTTTACGGCTCAGTCGCAGGATGGCAATCAACACGGCCAATCCCAGTGACCCGATCATGGCGGCTTGGAAGCCCATCCAGCCGTTGAGTGCCAGGAACAAGACGGGCGGCAGGATGGTATCCAGCAAACCGACGCTGCCTGCGACTGTGCGGAGTTCCTCCCACAGTTCTTGGGCTTTGTTCGTTTTCTCAGGCATTTTTCCCTAACCAGAACTTGCGCCAATCATTTCCGCTGGTTTGCAGGGCGATGAAAGTGTAGAGCGCACCTGTGAAAAATCCCAGCACCATCATTGCAATTGTCCACAGGATGGCGATGGGCAGGGATTTCTCGCGGTAGATGATCCACATCGAGAAGAGTGTGAAACCTGTGTACAGGTCCACGAGCGAGACGATGCCCCACGGCATGGACAGCAACTGGCTGCCCTCGCGGGAAAAATTCCCAATGGTGAAGCCGTAGACGAGAGCGGCGGTCATAACAAGGATGCCAAGGATGGAAATGATTTTTGTGATTTTCATTAGAATACCAAGATGAAACCAAACACAAGTTCGATGACCAGGCTGATGATATTTGACTGTTCGATGGATTTGTCCACCAGCATCGAAACGGCTCGCACTACGCCGATGGCGAGATACATAATCCCAAGCATTTGATACACCTGGCGCGTGCCGAGCAAGAAGACAGCGATGCCGAGACCAATGAACAGGGCACCCAGAATAGAACGGATCTCGGTGATGCCGCGCGGACCAGGAGCGGTCAACCCTGTAAAGCCGAAGACGCTCTGCGGCCAAAACAAAGATACAAGCCCCGTCCCGATGGTGCCAATGACGGCAATGATTTGAAGAATCTTCAAGATGCTCATTGTTTTCTTTCCTTTTATAAACGCGGAATCAATACAGGCGTTTTCTTCTTGTACTCTTCATAAGCCGCCTGCCCACCCCATTTTTTATCCGCTTTTTTCTCCAGCAGAGGAACGCCGCTAGCGCGGGTCAGCAGCAAGGTGACAAAAACAGGTGAGATCATCGCCACCCATTGCCAGCCGTGCAGAACAGGCAGCGCGATAATGGCAATGCCGATCCAGAGAACGATCTCACCAAAATAATTGGGATGACGTGAGTGCGACCACAAACCGCTTTGGATGAACTTGCCCTTGTTGGCTGAGTCGGCGTTGAAGCGACTTTTCTGCTCGTCGGCGATCATTTCAAAGACGAAGCCAAAAATCCAGATGAGCACACCGACCACAGCGAACGCGTCCAATCCCTTGCGAGTGGCGGTGGTAATAGTCACCAGCGCGGTTGCAGCCGTGAAAGTGATCCACAAGGCTTGGATGGTCCACACGTTCAGGAAGCGGATGAAGGACGGTTTGATCTCATCGAAGCGGTCATCCTTGCCCGCTTTTTGGATGCGGCTGAACAGGAACGTCCCGAGACGAATGGCCCAGAGGATGACCAATGCCGCCACCAGGATCGATCTTATATCCAATGGAGTGCCGTACTTGCTGTAGCAAATGGCAATACCCACCAGCGAAATGTATGTGATGCTCCCGGTGATGTCAAAGAATTTTTCGGTCTGAAAGATGTACGCTGGAATGAAAACCAGCCACTGGATCAAGAAGGCTAGTCCGATCGTGATGGCGAAAATTGGCATGCCGCCGAGTGTGGTTCCGCCCTGGCTGCCAGCCAAAGCAACCAAAACTCCAATCACGATCAGGATTGGAAATGCAATAAGGGCATTGCGATCTGTCGTTTTCATGATTGATTTTCCTTTGTAGACACACAAGCGAAACCGAGCGCGCCGACTCCAAGATGCGCACCCAGCACAGGTGTGATCTGCACGATGGGAATCTCCCTGTTCGGCAGGTAGTGTTTGACGCGTTGCAGCATTTCCTCAGCTTCGTGTTGCACACCCGCATGAACAATGGCGAGTTTTTCGAATGGTGCATACTCAGCCAGCCACTCCATCATGCGCTCGGTGGCCTTGCTTTGTGTGCGAACACGGTGTGCCACGGGATTTCCCTGATTCATGTGTAGTAGGGGTTTGATCTGCAGAAGCTCACCAAAGCGCGCAAGGGCGAAATTCATGCGTCCACTGCGGCGGAGATATTCGAGTGTGTTGAGCGATGCGAAGACGTAGGTGCGGTTCATCAGGTCGCTCAGGCTGGAAAGGATGTCCTCAATAGTGTGACCGAGTACAGCCAATTGTGCAGCCTGCTCAACAATGAAGCCCATGCCAAGGCTGAGTTGGGTGGAATCCAGCACGGTGACCGGGATGCGCTTGAACTGTTCCGCTGCGACACGCGCCGCATTGATGGTGGCGCTCAACCTTTCGGAGATGTGAATCGAGAGGATGGCTTGCGCGCCTGAGTTGGCAAGTTTATTCCAAGCCTGCGTGAAAATTTCTATGCTGGGCGTGGCGGTACTGGGCGCGGGATGGAAAGCGGGCAGCCTGCGATAGAACTCTTCGCGGCTCATGTCCACACCATCGAGGTAGGAGTTGTCTCCTTGATTGATATACAAGGGGATGACAGTGATGTTGTATTTTTCGACGATGGAGTTGGGTAAGTCGCAGGTGCTGTCAGTGACGATACAAATGTTCATGATTTTTCCTCTACTGCTGGAGCTTGTCCACTTCGCTGGCCAGCCATTCGTAAATAGGACGACCTGAGCCATTTATGTGCTGCTTGACGGCGCTGGCATAATTTTCCATGAAGGTTTTTATTTCCTGTGTCGGGCGCTCGCGCGACTCGGTGAGTGCCTTAAGCCATTCCATTTCGCCGGTGACATATTCCATATTGCCAAGTTGTAGCGCAGCAGCAATGTTGTTACCAAGATGAAGGATGCCCGACATCAAACCTTCGGCACTGATGGAGAGTGGCTGGATCAATTTCCGCAAAGTCAGTTCGATCTCGGTACGCTTGGACGTGAAGAACTGGTGCGCGGCTGCGTATTCCTGCGAGATGGGTTCGGCCTGCGCGGCGATGTCTTCCACTTCAAGTTCAAGTAACCGATCCACTTCGTCGAGCGATTCGATCAAGCTTGGGCCGAGGAAGTAGGCGGGGATACTTTCTAGGATGGATGGATGGATGTTGAAAATTCGTCCGCCCAAAGCCGTTCTCACGCCTTGACTTGTAAGCGTACGAGCGACCTGTTGAAGAGTCGCGGCTGTGACGAGGGTTTGTGCTACGAGGATAACTAGGTCGGCATGAACGGATGCGGCGGTCTCGGCAAATTGTTCATTAGGCACATTAGCGCCGAGATAAATAACATTCAGTCCGCGGCGGCGGAGGAGCAATGCCAGCAGCAATGACGTGAAGGCATGCCACTCATCTGGCGGACAACCAACGATGACGGTCTGCTTGCGGGAAGCGGCGGGCGAGGCGGCCAGCAACGCGTCGAGTCGGCGCATGGCGAGCGCGGACGCGAAATGTTCCTGTTGTACGTTGGCGTGATTCTCATACCAAAGGACGCCAATCTCAACCAGCCCTTTTTGTAGCACATCCATGCAAACCGATTCCACAGGAAACATGGAGAAGGCTTGGTTGAGAGTTTGTTCGGCGGTGGTCTCGTTGAATTTGAGGCAGGCCGCGATCCAATCCGCGCGCAAGGCGTCAAGCGAGGTGTTCGCGAGGCTGGCGATCATGGCTTGCGGAGTTATAGCCAGATCAGCCAGCGGGTCCGCGCCAGAAGCGGTTTGTTCATTCCACATATTCACTGCGCGCGATATGGAGAGCCCTTCCGCTTGCCGCGCCAGCAACCACTTGACTAATTCAATGTCGTGTTGCGAATAAAGTCGGTGACCGCCCGGAGTCCGTTCGGGCATGGGCAGGCCATAACGGCGCTCCCAGGCGCGCAGCGTATCCGCGGCGATGCCGGTTTCTTTAAGCACAACTTTCAGGTTGTAGGCAGGTGTTTGGCTGATGGGCATGGTGGCTCCAAAAATGGGAAATCAGGCGTTGGCAGCGGTGCGCGCCGCGACCAAATTCTGTTCTGTGATTGTACCCATTTCTTTTAGAATGCGTTCCGTGGTGAGGCGCGCCGAAAGCAATACGATGGGTAAGCCGGTGCCCGGATGTGTGGACGCTCCAGCAAAATAAAGATTTTTATATTTCTTGTGCCGATTTTGCGGACGCAGATATCCAACTTGCCAGAAGTTATGACTCAATCCAAAGGCAGCGCCTTTCTCTAGGTTGAAGCGTTCTTTCCAGACTTGAGGCTGGTACACGATCTCAGATTTGATATGCGCCTCGAGGTCGGTTGCGCCCATCTCTTTGCCGAGTCGCGCGAGCACGGTTTTGCGCGCTCGCACAATCAACGTATTCCAGTCTTGTGAAGTGTGCGCATCCAAATGCCCAACTGGCACAAGCACGTAAAGCGTGTCCTGTCCTTTCGGCGCGGCAGATGGATCGGTGCGAGCTGGAGCGTGAACATAGAACGAAGGAACTTCGGGAAGTGTGTGTTCCTTGAAGATCTGATCGAACGAGGCTTTGTAATCGCCGCCAAGAAAAACATTGTGGTGAGCGATTTGCGGATACTCTTTATCCACACTCCAATAAAACATAATAGTGGAACAAGTGTAAAGTTTTTTGTCCAACTTCTCTGCAGGTTTGGTGTCTGGCAAAAGCTCTTTGTAAATATATGGCAAATCGGCATTGCCGATGAAGATGTCGGCTTGAAACTCACGGCCATCTTCCAATTCAACGGATTCTACTTTTGAGCCTTTGGTATTGATCCGTTTCACCGGTGCGTTGTAAATAAACTTAACGCCCAACTTTTCTGCGATCTTCACCAGCGCCTGGATCGCGGCATACATTCCGCCGATGGGATACCAAACGCCTTCAGCCAATTCCGTGTATTGGAGCAGGGAATAGGTCGCTGGTGCGTCATACGGACTCAAGCCGAGGTACATATTTTGAAACGTGAACGCCGCTTTGAGTCGCTCGTCTTTGAAGTAACGGCCCGCGTTGGCGTAATGCTTGTTCAATGCTTTGAGTTTGAACAACAACGGTAAATTGCCAAGACTGAAATATTCGAAGATGTTATAGAAATTACGCCCAACAAATTTTTCCAGCGAAACTTTGTAATGCTTGTTCCCCTCAGCAATGTAACTTAAGAATCCACTGAAAGCTGTCTTCTCGATTTTCTCTAGTTGAGTTTGCATATCACCGATATTAGACGTCAGCTCGAGTTGCAAGCCGTCATCAAAATGGACTTTATAGGTTGGGTCGATACGTCGCAGATCCAAGTGATCGCTTAGCTTTTCACCGAGCGCGGCAAAAGTCTCCTCCCACACCTCAGGCATCAGAAACAAAGTCGGGCCAAGGTCGAAGCGGTGCCCATCGTGCAGGATCTGATTACAGCGGCCGCCTGGCTTTTCATTCTTTTCCAACACTATTACCGAATATCCATTTTTTGCAAGCCGGGCAGCAGCGGTAATGCCTCCGATCCCAGCGCCAATCACAATTGCAGTTGGTTTTTTCATGGTTTTCCTTTTCAAATTGATGCCCGAATTATACTCAATGTATATATTTTGTCAATGTTTTAGCCAAAATTATCTTTGCAAAACATTGACAAAATTAGAAAATTGCGTAAAATCGGGGATAAATTGGAGGCTGATTATGCAAATTCAAGCTGGCTGGGAAAATCACTTGTTGGCACTTGCTGGGCACGCTCCATATCCCTCGACGCGGCCGTTCTTCTCCTATTGGGCTGGGGACGCCTCGTTGCGACAGGCTTACTCACTCGCCGCACGAATTGCCCGCGAACACAGCAAATCGTTTTACATGGCTTCTGGGTTGCTGCCTGAGGAAAAGCGTGCTGCCGTGCGTGCGTTGTATGCCTTTTGCCGAACTGTGGATGATATTGTGGATGAAGAGTCTGGCGCTGGCCGCGCGAAGCAACTCGATGGCTGGCGCGAGATTGTGCAATCCGCCTCGGCCCCGGATGGAAATCTGGTTGCCGCCGCATGGGCCGACTCAATGACCCGTTACCATATCCCACGCCACTATGCCTTGCAGTTGATCGATGGAGTGGCCCGCGATCTTTATCAAACGCGTTATCAAACCTTCGATGATCTCGCTACATACTGTTATGGCGTTGCGTCTACCGTTGGATTGATGAGCATGTACATTGTGGGTTTTAAAACCAATAAAGCCGTCCCGTATGCGATCAAGCTGGGCGTGGCTTTGCAAATGACCAACATCTTACGAGATGTGGGGGAGGATTATCGTAACGGGCGCGTCTATTTACCGCGCGAAGAATTGATTTATTACGGCATCCGCGAATCGGATTTAGCCGAAGGGCGAGTCACCAAAGCCTGGCGACGATTTATGCAGTTCCAAATCGAACGGACTCGGCAGCTATATGAAGAAGCCTGGACAGGTGTGGAAATGCTTGAGCGCGAAGGTCAGATGTCCATTGGTGCAGCAGCTGTTCTGTATAGCGGTATCCTCGATCAGATCGAAAAGAACGATTACGATGTCTTTTCGAAACGCGCCTCGCTTAATGTATGGGAAAAGTTTAAACGTTTTCCCGTGCTATGGCTGAAAATCAATTCTTTATAATTTTCTAAAGCCCTTTTGCTAATTTGGCTCATGCCCCAATCTTCTTATCGCAAAGATCGTTTCAGTTGGCTCGTGCGAGGCCTTACTAATTTCTTCGGACTTTAATAATGTGATTGCCAGTTCAACGATTTTCGGGTCGAATTGTATTCCTGAATGTTTCTCTATTTCATCAATGATGAATTGCTCACTGCGCGCTTTGCGATAAGGCCTATCAGAAGACATGGCCTCTATGGCATCAGCAACCGATACAATTCGAGCCTCGATGGGTATCTGATGCCCGGAAAGCCCATCAGGATAACCTTGGCCATTGTAGAATTCGTGATGGTGGCGGACAATGGGAACAAGTTGGCGTAAAGAAGGGTTGTTCTCCAAAACCCGCGCTCCTATATCAGGATGGCGTTTAATCTCCTCGAATTCCTGATTGGTTAGGCGCGCCCGCTTTGATAAGATGTCTGTAGATATGCCAAGCTTGCCAATGTCGTGCAGTAAGCTGCCCTTGCGAATCAACTCTACTTGTTTTGGATTCAACCCCATTCTTTCGGCGATCATCGTTGCATAGTTTGTCACGCGTTTTGAATGACCAAGTACATATGGGTCACGCAAGTCAATAATCTCGGCGAGAGTGTCGAGCAAACCGTCACTGAGTTGATTAATATCCTTGGTTGTTTTTTCAAGAGCGATGTTTTTCTCTCGTAGTTCGGTGACCATTTCTCGCGTGTGATCAACGTACTGTTTCTGGCTGATGCGCAATAAAAGCAACGGCACCATCATCAATGTGGCGCCGATGATCCCTTCTCCACGGTATCCGACAATAAAAGCCGCGGCCATTAGTCCAATGCCGATATAGATTGTGATAAGCCAGGCATATTGTTCCATCCAGATCAGTCGAGGGGATTGGCGCAGATCAATTCCCATTCCAATTGAAATCAACCACGTATTCATTGTGTAAACAATTATGGCGGCCAGCACAACAAATGTAACCTGCAAGCCTATGGATAGTTCATTGAAAGGATGACCGACAAGATGTAACACCATGGTGTATAGCATCACAGCGATCATCTGGTTGCTAAAATTGAAAATATATTTATTGAACTTGCTGCGGTATTTGATTCCTGTAGCTACTGTATATATTGCGCACAGGATTACACCTGCAATTGGCCCGTATAACAAAGTGCCTGCGAGGAGAGGAACCGCGGATGTGGAAAGGGATGTATTTCCGAGATACAGATCGATGGAGTACAGCTCTGTGACGGCTACAAAAAATATGCACGTCAACAGCCCGGGCCAAATTTGTGCCCAGTTCATTTGGTACTGTTCAGGAGCATAACGATAAAAACTGTAAAAGAGAGAGAAGGCCAAAATAGCCAGCCCGCCAATATATAAATATACCAACCGGAGTCGGCTCCCGGATGTTTCGGGAGACGTTTTTTTCTCGGTCGATGTGTTACTGGACTCTAAATTAGTTTTCGTGGCTACATATTTTGTTTTGGCTGCCGAATAATCGGTTTTGCCTTGCGGGATGCTTTCCTCTCGTAACTGCCCTTGACTTTTGCTGGCCGCTTCTACCTTTTGCTCATCTCTGGGAGATGTCATGTACGCGTCATTCTTGTATATGAAAGATTGATTTCTTCCGTTGAGTTTCGAGCGATAAAGAGCAGTATCGGCATTATGGATGATTTCCGATGCGGATTGCGTAAATGATTCGCGTTCTGCAAGGCCAAGGCTGATTGTTATTTTGATGGGAGCAATGCTGGTTGGGACAACAAACTCGGCGTTCTCAATCGCATTTCGAATCAATTCTGCGCGCTCAAACGATTGCGTAATGGATGTTTCCGGAAGCATGATGGAAAACTCTTCGCCGCCGACTCGTGCCACCACATCATATTCGCGCACTGACTGTTTGAGAATGCGGGCAATTCCAATGAGCACCTCGTCGCCTGCCAAATGACCGTAGGTGTTATTGATGTTGCGGAGCAGGTCGAGGTCAAGCATGATAATCGAAAGAGGCCGGTCGAAGCGGTTTGCCCGATCAAGTTCCTTCGATAGATGCTGCATAAAATATTCGTGGTTGAACAGGCCGGTCTTCTGGTCGAGCTCTGTCTTGCGCTCGAGGGCGGGTATTCGCAGGGTCGCGTAAATCAAATACAACGGGAACATAAATAAAATCAGCGCGTACGGATTTACTTTGAGAACCATGGTCAACATCGCGCCAAAAGTCAAGAAGGTGAGGTCCATCATGAGAGGGAAGAAATCGAAAACTCCTGAGACTCTGAAGTCTTCTCCGCGCGCTAACCAAATGACAATGCCAATAATGAAATGATTAAGTAAGGTAAAGATACCCATGCTAATTGTTACGGATAGCATGCCTTGCAAAGAGGAGAACGTTCCAGATGGATCAATCTGTGTGAAGGCAAAATAAGTTATGGCCATCACAAAGATATAGCAGGACGTGTTGAAAACCTGAATGAACCAGGGAGGGCGATTCCATGCCCATTCTGCAAGATTTGAGATCAGAATCACCAACAGAGTCTCGCCAAGGCTGAGATACACAAAGGCGAATCCGTAAACTAAAAAGCTAAAAGTGTAATGTGAGCGATTTGTTGCTCCCTCCACTTTGAAGATCAGGAAGAATGATGCCAGTAGAGACAGGATGCCCACCATCAAGAAATTGATAGTTGTAATATGTGCCAGATTCCAAATAAGGATTCCCAGGCCTAATAGATAGATGATAATCAAATAGAATTTTGTTGGGATCGACAAGCCTTTCATTTGTCTTCTCCATTTATTTCAAAGTCAATATAAAGACGCTATTAGGAGGATGTTTACTCTTATATAGAAAAAGGCGGCATGACGCGCCTTTTCCCTTCCCGCTTCTCTAACTCTGCCATTAATTAGAAATGTGAGTGATCGAATTCTGTTGACAGTTAACCGTTCCAACTGACACTCTCCACCTTTTGCATCCCCTGATCATTTTTTGAAATGCGAACCAGTCCACATGTAATCCGGGCGATCCCAATGCCCAACAGAATTATTCCAAAGATCGCAGTTTGTGTATTCAAGGTTTTCTCCTCTATTTGCCCCAATAGTCGCTGTTCCATCCAACGGAATTCCAACCGACACTATTCCAGCCTACGGAGTTCCAGCCGACGCTGTTCCAGCCCACCGAATTCCATCCAACACTTCCCCAGGTGATCGGTTCTGATCCGGTGGAAAGCAAATAGCTGGGGATGAAGCCGGTGTTGGCGGATTGGTCGCTTGAGCCGTAAACAGCCGCGTAAACATCCAGATAACCTGACCCCGATTTTTCGGCGTCATAACCGGACCATGACTTGTTCGCTGTGGCGATTAGTCGGTACTTCACCTGATCGGGAGTTAACTTCGGCTCATCTTGTAACAGGAGTGCCACCGCCCCTGAGACCATGGGAGCGGCCATCGAGGTTCCTGACATGCGAAAATACTGGCTGTTCACTATGTTGGAAGGATGGGAACTGGCTAAACCCATATTCATGTTTACGATGCGGGCAATGATGTTTTTCCCGGGCGCTACTAGATCGGGTTTAACCTCGCCGTTTTCGCTTTGGCCATATGCGGAAAAACTTGCCATCGTATCGTCTTTGATCGTCGCGGTTCCTTTATCATCCACGGCTCCAACTGTGATTACGAAAGGATCATTTGCAGGCGGATAAAGGACTCCACCTCCGTTGTTGCCTGCTGAGACGACTACCACGATTCCATTGAACCACAGGATCTCTACAGCAGCATCCAATGGACTGGTATTATAAGATTCTGCCACTGCGCTGTTAAGTGAAAGGTTGACAACTCGAATGTTATATTTGTCTTTATTTTCGAGGACCCACTGCAGGCCTTTGACGACATCCTTCATCGAGGCGCTGCCATCATTATTACTTACTTTCACGTTAATGATGTTGACCATTGGCGCTACGCCAATATATTTTCCGGAAGATTCGCTTCCATCGCCGCCAACAACGCTGGCCACATGCGTTCCATGTCCATATCCATCGGTTGTGGTTTGGTTGTAGTCGGAGTTGAAACGGATATTTGCGATTTGGCGATTAACGCCTTTGTCGGTATACAGATCGCCGTTTGGATTAATTCCGCTGTCGACGACTGCTACTCCGATTCCTGTTCCCTGATCATAGGGCTTATTATTCCAAACGGCATCGGCACGGATTGCAGTAATGTATGCATTTGCCAGGTTGGAGGTATCAATGCATTTTGAACAGGTGCTGCTCGATTGCATTGACGCGTCCAGTGATATCCAACGTACACCGTTATCTCTTGATAGCTGTATCGCAGCTTCGGCACTCATATCGGCGGCAAAGGCATTGATGATCTGGAGATTCTCAGTTACCCGACCGCCCAGTTCTGTGACGCGCGCTTCTTCGCTGCTGGCTCTCTCTGTTGTTTGAACGATTATTTCCACTTTTTGATTGGGATTTTGTGCAGCCAAAGTGACAAGTTCAGGTTGGACTTTTGCTCCTTCAAACCCTTGTACGGGGGAAGCGGAGCCAAGCATGCACAAAATTAAAGCTGCGATGGTAAAAGTCTGTGGGGAAAACAATTTACTCTTCATTTGTTTCTCTTTCTTCCCAAAAAACTATGGTGCCTCTGACTTATTTTTGCAAGAATAGACTAAAGTTTCAATACGTAATCCTACGTATATCGGTTGGACCATAGTTTACAGACTTGTCAGGAAAATAATTTGGGAGCTTTCGAGGAGGACATCTAAATCTCATCTTCCATAGGGAGGATTCCCTTTTTGATCGCAAATCGAATTAGTTCTGTTTGGTTTTTTATTCCCAATTTGCTTGAGAGATTCCTGCGGTGTACTTCCACCGTTCGCGGACTTATCACGAGCTTTTCTCCAATCTCCTGACTGGTCCAGCCCTCCGCAGTCATTTGGAGAATTTCGCGTTCGCGGGTTGTAAGTGAATCATAGGCATCTGATGTTCTGTCCGCGTCGTTCTGCGCCTTGGCTTGTATCCGTTCAGAAAGTTTTAGACTAAGGTACTGATTTCCCTGAACAACCTCGCGTATCGCATTGACCAGTTCGCCCGGCCCGGTTTCCTTGAGAACGTAACCGGCCGCTCCATGTTTTAGCGCTTCCATCACATACGGGCTTGCACTTTGCATGGAAAGAATGATGACTTGTGTTTTCGGCGAAATATGTTTGACTTGCCGCAACACTTCCAATCCATTCAAGCCCGGCATCATCAGGTCGACTACGAGGATGTCTGGCTTGAATCGATCTGTCAGCTTGAGTGCCTCTATGCCATCTCCTGCTTCGCCAGCTATATTGAATTCTGGATTGCTTTCCAACAAACTGCGTAGACCCTGACGAACGATTGGATGATCATCAACCAATATGATTGCTACGGACACGATTTCTCCTGTTTATTGGCTGACCATCAAGTGGAAGAACGGCTATGATTTGCGTACCCGCCCCCGGCACCGATCGGACTTCCGCGTATCCTCCAAGGATATTGGCGCGTTCGCACATCCCGGCCAAACCAACTGCTGACCGTTTGGATGGATGAACATAAGAGTCAAATCCAATCCCGTGATCAACAATTTCGATCTCCAGTGTGTTCTCTTGAGGCGTCAGTTGAACAGATACTTCAGCGACTTTAGCATAGCGAGCGACATTAGTAAGGGCTTCTTGAACGATTCGATATACAGTGGTTTCAATATTGGGAGATAAGCGTTCTGTTAGCTCGTGGTTCTCAAACAAGACTTTAATCCCCGTTTGCTGGGTATATCGCTCGAAATGCCAAAGTAAAGTGGGTAGGAGGCCGAAATCATCGAGCATCATTGGTCGTAAGTTAAGAGACATCTCGCGGATTTGCTCGATCAGGCTGCTAACCGTTTCTTGCGCTTCGCTTATTTTGTTCACATAAGCATTGCTGGTTTGATTTTTGGCAGACTCCAACATAAATTGGAGGCCGGTCAATACCTGCCCAACTTGATCGTGAAGTTCGCGGGCAATATGTTGACGTTCACTCTCTTGTATCTCCACGAGTTTTGATGCAAGCGCTTTTTGTCGTTCCCTCCCGTCGCGTACCTGTTCAAAGAGATTGGCATTTGTAATGGAGGCTGCTGCCTGATCCGCGAGCGCTTTCAGAAGGATACGGGTATCCTCCAGTTGATAGGTCTTCGCTCCAAAATATATCAAGATCAAAATACCAATAAGGTCGTGCTGCCGGTATAGCCCTGCAATTCCTATAGTATGAATGCCTTTTTCCTTGAATAGCTCTAAACATGTTAACTGGGGAAAAGTTTGAATATTGTCGATCAAAGCTACTGAGTTTTCTTCAGCAAGAATGCTTTCAAGTGCGCTTTTATGAAGTTCTGTACTTAAGTCTTCGTATTTTTCCAAAGCCATTACTTGGGTATCTAGGGCCATCAACTTAAATGAATTCTTTTTCGTGTCTTGAAGGAGAACGGCTGTTGCATCGGCCTTGAGCGCTTGATTGCTGATATTGCAAACGGTCTCGAGTACGGAATTCAATTCGAGTTGCGCGTTCAGGCGCGCAGCAGTTTCCACTAATGCCTGAGCGCGTTGGCTTTGCCTGCGAATTTCCTGTACCGCCTCCCGGCTTTTTGTAATATCTCTAAATACCAGGACCATTCCGGAAGCTTGGCCATTTCCGGGTTGCATGATCGTGATATCGGCTTCAATAGGCGTGGTCTTGCCATACTTCGAAAGAAGCAATCCTTCAACTCTGGTTTCTAAGCTGCTTGAGTTTATAGATTTTTTAATTCCCGCGATTTCCAATCTTTCATGTGAGGATTCATCAATGAGCGCAAAAACTTCATAAAGTGTCTTGCCAACAGTTTCCACCTGGCTCCAACCCGTCAGTTGCGTTGCAATGGGGTTGATGAATCGGATGATTCCGTGGTCATCAAGTGCGATAACTCCTTCGTTGATGCTATCCAGGACTGTATTAAGCCATCGCCTTTCCTCCCGCAGTTCCAATTCCAGGTCATGCCTTAAAAGCGCTGTTTCAATTGTCGCATATATCTGTTTTTCATCGAAGGGTTTAAAAATATAACCGAAGGGACCGGTTGATTTTGCGCGTTGGACAGTTGTCTCACTGGCTGATCCCGTGAAATAAATAATCGGCAGATCGTATCTTGAGCGGACTAAATGCCCTGTTTTGATTCCTCCCCCATTCCCGTTTAAACGAATATCGGCCAGGATTAAGTCCGGTTTGCCTTCTTCGATTTTTTTTATGATCTCTTCATTGGTTGCGGCAATCCCAACGATTTTGTACCCCAGTCTTGTTAAAAGCTCACGCAACTCCCCAATCATATTCTGTTCATGAGTCACAATTAAAATATTAGTAGACATCCCAACAACGTATATTATTCACTAATCTCCCGGTTTTGTAGATTGAGATATGGGTAATAAAGTTGGTGAAGGTTGGGGAAGCTGTACCTTTAGGCGGAGTTGAAGACTTGGTAATTTGAGCCTGAATTTCTGCCTCCTGATTGATTCTTTTTCTTGGTTCTTGTGTAGCTATGCACTTTTAGTTTCCTGATTTGTCGTATACTGGCGAAAGGAGACAAGTTATGTCATATCAATTTGACCGTGTTCCAAACCGCCGCAATCCCGCTCGTTTGAACAAGTGGACTTGGTATTCAAACGATGTGCTGCCTTTGTGGGTGGCTGATATGGATTTCCCCGCGCCAAAGCCGATTTTGAATGAACTTCACAAAGCAGTGAATCAGGGTGTTTTGGGCTATGAAATACCCTCCGCGGCCTTGAAGGAAACAGTTTCGGCGCGTATGGACTATTTGTACCGTTGGAAAGTAAAAGCTGAGGCCGTTGTACTTACACCAGGCATTGTGAGTGCGTTCAACGCCGCGGCGCGCGCCTTTTGTACCTCCCGAAAGGGGATCATGGTTCAGACACCGGTCTATAACGAATTCCATGAAGTCAAGAATAATGTTGGGATTCCACAATATAACGTTCCGTTCATGCAATCGGTTAATGGAAATATTCTTCATTACGAAATCGATTGGGATCTTTTCAAACGGACAGTGAAAAAGGCGTCCGTTTTTTTGCTGTGCAATCCGCACAACCCGCTGGGAATTGTCTTCTCGCGTAAAGACTTGCTGCAAATGGCGGAGATTTGCATAGAAAATGATGTTTTGATTGTTTCGGATGAAATTCATTCTGAGTTGTTGCTGGGGGATCAGAGATTTACGCCGTTGGCAAAGCTATCTTCGGAGATTGCCAAACACACGATCACATTGACCGCGCCATCCAAAACGTTCAATGTGCCCGGCTTGTTCTGCGGATTTTCGATCATCCCGAATCCTGAATTGCGCGAACAATATGTGAAAGTGACTGAACAGCTGCGGTTGCATGTTGCCAGCTTGGGACAATTTGCGGCGCGTGCGGCGTTCTCTGGTCAATGTGATGATTGGCTGCATTCGCTTCGAGTTTATTTGACAGCCAACCGCGATTTTCTGGTCGATTTCGTAACGGAGCGCTTGCCAGAGATTCGTATGACGATTCCCGATGCGACTTATCTAGCCTGGCTCGATTGCAATGAGTTGATGAAGTCCGGGCGTATCGAAGGTTCGCCGTTTGATTTCTTTTTGAAGGAGGCAAAAGTCGCTTTTAGTGATGGAAAAATATTCGGCAAGGAAGGGGAAGGATTTGTGCGTTTGAACTTTGGTTGCACGCGTGCTACGCTGCAAAAAGCTTTAGAGCGTGTGGAAAAATCACTTTATCGGAGGAAATATGGCTAGCTTAACGTATACTGCTGTTCAAAAGCATCTGACAACACTGGTCCCGCCGCGGCCGGATGAAATGGTCGTGATGGAAGAATACGCGGATCAAACGGACTTTCCTATTATCGGGCCGGCCGCGGGATATGCTTGTTATCAAGTTGCGCGTATGATCAACGCCAAAACTGTTTTCGAGATGGGATCGGGTTATGGTTATTCCACAGCTTGGTTCGCCAAAGCAGTGCAGGAAAATGGCGGCGGGTTGGTGCATCACGTTGTCTGGGATGAACAACTCTCTAAAATGGCGACCAGCCATCTGTCCAGACTCGGATTCGGGAGTCTTGTCAAATATCATGTAGCGGAAGCCGTCCAAACATTGAGTCAGACTGCGGGTCCGTTTGACCTGATCTTCAACGACATCGAAAAACAAGATTATCCCAAGTCGTTGCCGCTGGTCAAAGAAAAGTTGCGTTCAGGCGGTGTGTTGATTATCGATAATATTTTGTGGAGCGGGCGCATCTTCGATAAAAAAGATAAATCGCCTGCCACGGAAGGCGTGCGCGAATTTACGCGTGAGATCTCGCGTGACTCCGATTGGATCGCTTCGCTCATTCCTGTGCGTGATGGTGTGCTGGTGGCTTACAAAAGGTGATGACAAAAAACTTCCCGCCATTTGGCGGGAAGTTTTTCATACAGTAGCGGTTGATTCTTTTTTTCTGAACATTCTGCCAATGAGGATGCCCGC
>DATKNJ010000296.1:0-5006 GCA_035541395.1 Anaerolineales bacterium | reverse complement strand
TGCTGATTACGGTCTTTGAGATTCACTGATTTCATACTTTGATGAATCCGATTGGCAACTTGTTGCGCCTGTTTTCCATTTGCGCCCGGAAGCGAGATCACAAATTCCTCACCGCCCCAACGGCCCACTACATCCGATCCTTTAATGTGATCTCTGATGGTATCGCACAAGATGACTAGGATCTCATCGCCAGCCAGATGACCGTATGTGTCATTGTATTGCTTGAAATAATCGATGTCCAGCATGATCAAGCTGAGCGGTCCATGCGCCGAGAGTGCGTCTTCTGCCTGTTGTTTCAAGAGCTTTAGAAAATAGCCGTGGTTGTACACTTTGGTTAAGCTATCCAGGCGGGAGCGCATTTCTACTTTTCCGTGTTGAATTGTGTTGTCGAGTGCCAGCGCGGCATGCCGTGCCATGTTATTCATCAATTCGAGATCACTGCGATCAAATGCATTGGGATGATAGGATGCAATCGCGATCAGACCATTGATACTTAACCCTTTCAATGGAACGCCTACCCAGGATAAGCTGGTTCTGTTTTTTCCTACGATGACATCTTCCACGCCAGCTAGCTTAAGATCTCTTCGTAGATCGGTGAGAAATAATTCCTTTTGATTTTTGATCACCCATCCTGAAAGCGATCCATCTAATTGCGTGAGAACATCGGTGAAATATTCTCCATCGTCATATAACATCACCAGCCTGATTTTGTCTCCTTCAGCGATGCCGACGAAATAACTGTCCGCTTCAAGCGCATTTTGAATAGCCGCGTTAAGAAGCGAAAGTACCTGTTCGGTGTCTAGGGACGATGTGATCTGGCGACTAAACTCATTGATAATTTCCAAACGATTGATGTTTCGCCGCGTGATGCTTTTCAGTTGATAAATTGTTTCGATCGCGACAACTGCAATAAATGTGCTGCCAACGAGGCTTAATAATGCGGTCACGCTATTCATCTGAGTGATATTCAATATCAGGGAACTGATTGTCATACCTGCTGTGATGAAGTAGGCGATCTTCCGTTCAGAGACAATAGAGGCCGTGATTGCCAACAGGATCATCAGCCCGCTTAAGTAAGTGTCGATTCTGTTCGGAAGCAACGCAATGATCGTTGTTGATGCAATGATTTCGATGACAGCGAAGATCCATACATGTACAATACTAAATCGCGGGGAAGGGACGAGAATGAAGTAAAAATATGTCAGATAAAAACTGTTGATGACACAATACAAGACCAGAGTGGCATCCTGCATAGGATTCGCCGAAGGGTTGGCAATCCCATTAAGCATCATAAATACCAACAGCAAGATACTGGCAATGCCCGCCGGTACAACGGGAATCTGTTTTTCCTGTGGTTTAAAGTTGGCAAATCCGAGTTGATTCTTCATTGCTTCATTCGGATACGAGAATATCTGCTAATCCTTCTGATACCAAGCGGTCAAACACAGTGACGATTTCCGGGTCAAAATGGACCCCGGCTTGCTCCCGCAGATATGCGGCCGCCTCAGCAAAAGAGACTTTCTGGCGATATGGGCGATTACTGGTCAGCGCGTCGAAGGCATCCACAACCGAGAAGATGCGCGCCAACAATGGAATGTCTTTCCCGCTCAAGCCGAGCGGATAACCACTCCCATCCCAACGCTCCTGGTGATAACGGATGACGGGAAGCGTTTCCTGTAGGAATGGGATTCCTTCCACGATGCGCGCACCAATGTCTGGATGTAAGCGCATGCTGGCCCATTCCTTTTCATTCAGAGGCCCGGGCTTATGCAAGATGGTATCGCTGACGCCAATCTTTCCGATATCGTGGAGGAGCGACCCACGTTCTAGTGCTTTGAGTTGTTGCGCGCTCAATCCCATGGCTTCGCCCAGTTTGGTTGCCAATAAACTGACGCGCGAACTATGGCCTTCGGTTTCTCGGTCACGGGCATCCAGGGCGGACATCAACGCGGCTAACGTACGATCGTATGCCAATTCCAATTCGCGATAGGCGGCCTCGATCTCTTTAGCCTGTCGGCGCGATTCAACCAAAAGAAGAGCGCGCTCAAGCGCGAGGGCAGCCTGATTGGTAAGAGTCTGTAAGTCGGTTGGGCTGCCTGATTTGTATCCGCGCGTTTCGGGAATCGTCAACCACAAGACTCCGTACGTGCGCATGGGAGTGTGGATCGGTAGATAAACGCGTGCAAAGTTTTGATCGACGGATTGATAAATCACTCGTCCCGTTTTCATAACTTTATCTACCATCTCCATCGGATGGTTGACTCCGCTGCGCGTGCCTTCTGAATCCACTTGAAGTTCTGCTTCGATTTGGCGGTCAGAAGTGAACAGCACGATGCCGGTGACGGTCGCGTTTCCTAGCCGATGCGCGGTGTGCGCGATATGTTGCGCAGCATCACTTAATTTTTCTGCCTGGATGATGTGATAACTTAACTCGTAAAGCAAACGAGTGGTCTGCAGAGTTGTGCGCAACTCCTGTTGCAGCCAAACGCCTTCAATGGCGGCGGCAGCTTGCGATGCCAATAAACTGGCAAGCGATTCGTCATTCTCGGTGAAGAAGACCTCGCGTTGTTTTCCAAACGCAAGGATCGAGCCAATGTTCAGCGTGTGCAGGCGAATCGGAATCACGAGCAAGCTACGTAAACCATTATGATCGATATTGATCTGTGACGAGTTGTATTTACGAATATCACGCACGCGAAAAGGCTGAGTTGCGTTAAGGCTGGCTTTGAATAGCGCATCCTTGGACAAATCTTTTTCCAGTGATTGGAGTAAACGCGGTGCATGGCCGGAAGTCGCTTTCTGCGCCAGGTTCTCCTCGCGGTCGAACATCAGCGAAACATATGTAAAACGTGCTTCGAGCGTCTGTCGCGCAATAGTTGCGATTTCCTGCACAGTTGTCTCGGGGTTGACCATTGTCGAAAGTGAGATGCCGGCTTGAATTAATTCCATCAGCCGCGAGTGATAATTTGAGCGTTCCCAGGCGCGCACGAGTTCTGCGGCAATTGTCTCTGCCAGCGAAACATCGGAACTGTTAAACGCATTGACTTTATCGCTGTTGACCTCAACGATACCTTTGATGTGGCCGGCATAAATTAATGGGATAACGATGGAAGACTGTGCTGTATCGCCTTCGATTCTGAAATAATCGGAGTCTTGCTGAACGTCATTGATGATCTGTGTTTTTCGCAAGCGGGTAGCGCGGCCGATAATGCCACGCGTAATATTTTGACGATAGCCCGGTGGGATGGTGTGCGCCATACTTCCGGCCGATGCCAGCACAACGTATTCACGTCGCTCGGGCTCATGAAGGTACAAACAAACAAAACTACATTCAATGGCTTTCTCGAGTGTGTTTACAGCTAATTGTGCGGATACCGGTTGGTCTAATTGTGTTTCGAGTTGCTGGCTTAATTCCACTAAAAGGTTTAATTGTTCGGCGCGATGTTTTTCCATCGCGAGCTGATGGGTGAGGGCGTTGATCTGGTCCGATTGCGCGTCGAGGCGGGCGCGCAATCCGTCGCGAGTTAAGGAGAACGGCCGCAGGTAGCGTGCGATCCGTTCATTCCACGGAATCAAGCCCCTCGTCTCGAAAGACGCGGTCTTTTCCTCCGTATCAATCATTAAGCCGTTAATCGTCATCGTGATGGTCGAGATGCCGTAGGCGGCCATCATCGAGAAAATAGTGAATAACCCGAATGTTGCTTCGCGGATTGGCCAACGGGTAATGACTATACCTGCTTGCACCAGAGATCTATCGAGAAGGTTTAACAACATTGCCAATACGGCGATGGCCGTTATCATTCCGACGCAGCCGATTAGAATCAATCTTCGGCCAAGCATGTCTCCGTCAGGCAGAATAAATTTTTCCCACGGAATGGAGTCTTTGAGAAGAATGGCAAAAGCCAACACCAGTGGCGCGATGAGATTGGGGAGGTTGAACACGAACAGAAAGATGCCGACCCAAATGACCCACGGAATCGCCAGGAAGTAATTGAGCAAGCGGCTGATGTTTTTAGATGGACGAAGTTGGATCAGTGCACAAAGGAACGCCGAAAGTAGAAAGATTCCCCCGAGAATATTTTTGAAATTGCCGAAGCTGCTGTAAATATGATTACTGAGAAGCGCCGGATGGATGAGCAGAAAGATTCCGCTGGCTGCATTGATGATGGTCACAGCGGCCGATAAAATCTTCGCCTCGAATTGAGCCCCAACTTCGCCAGATGTTGAAGTGATCAGGTTGGCGGCGGCCAGACCGAAAAGAAGCAGGAATTCGATATACAGTTTGGCTTCTAGATAAAGAATAGCCAGAACGGTCAGAATAGCCGCGCCTGCTATCATCAATATGCGTTGCTGGCGTGGGCTGGCTGATATCAGAACCATCATGCTGATCGCTAGCGCGGTAAAGACAAAAATAGTCCCCAGACCAGAGATGGAAAGATTGGATAGCACCCCTGTGATGGTTTGAAGCCGCGTCGGTATCAGGAGAAAGCCTTCTCCCGTCAACCACAAAATTCCGGCGATGATCAGATTTTGGATATAAAATGAACGTTTCCTGGTGGCCACAATGATAATAGCATAGCATAAGAGACATTTTTTTTCTACCTTTTAGTGGCCTGGAAATCTATCAATTTGATTTCTGATATAATTCCTGCGCTCATTCGGTTGGTGGACGAAAATCTTAAGCGCAACCCGGCTAGAAAATATGCAAACCTACCTTAACTTGGAACAAATCGATGAGGCCGCGCAGGCGGTTCGAGCGCGGACTTCATACCAGCCGCGTGTGGGGATTATTCTCGGCTCCGGCCTGAACGGGTTAGCTGAATCCGTTCAAAAGGCCGACCGTATCCCTTTTGGTGATCTGCCTCATTTTCCCGTTTCGACAGTGCCGGGTCACGCCGGACGACTCGTCATCGGCGAGTTGGAAGGGCAGGTCGTGTTCGTGATGCAGGGGCGGATTCATTTTTATGAGGGGTACAACATGTCGCAGGTGACTCTGCCAGTGCGCG
>DATKNJ010000295.1:0-4196 GCA_035541395.1 Anaerolineales bacterium | reverse complement strand
AGGAGTCGTGAATCGAATTTTACGATATGCCCTTTTTCTTTCCATCCTTCTCTTTTCAGCCTGCGCGTCTCTTTCAGAAACACAAACACCTTCCACTGAGCCTCCAACTATCGTTGTTACTGGAGCGGCAGAAGAGCCGCTTACCGATATTCCTTTGGCCGCGGGATATGGAGTCAAAGGTTCGTGGTTCGAGTTGTATTTTACGAATCCGCTCAGTCCGATGGCCAAACAAAAGACCGGCGGCCCGGACGGGCCATTGGTCAGCGCGATCGACGCGGCGCGCGTCAGCGCGGATGCCGCGATCTATAGTCTCAGCTTGGACAGTGCCCGCAATGCGTTCATCCGCGCACATAACCGCGGTGTGCAAGTTCGACTCGTGATGGAAAGCGACAACATGGATAACTTCGATGTGCAGAAGGTGATCGACGCGGGGATTCCGGTTTTGGGCGATCGTCATCAAGGTTTGATGCACAATAAGTTTGTGGTGATCGATAACGCCGAGGTTTGGACCGGCTCGATGAATCTCACCGATTCCGGTACATACGGGGACAACAATAATTTCATCCGAATCCATTCGGCCAAAATGGCCGAAGATTACACTCACGAGTTCAATCAGATGTTCGTGGACGACAAATTCGGCCCCGATAAAGTTTCCGGCACACCGAATCCACGCGTGACGATTGATGGCGTACCGATTGACGTTTATTTCTCACCTGAAGACCACATCGTCGATAGCTTATTGGATTTGGTAAACGGTGCCCAGCAAAGCATTTATTTCCTGGCGTATTCGTTCACGTCCGATCCGCTCGGTGAAGCGATTCGTTCGCGCGCCGCGGCGGGCGTGACGGTTGAAGGTGTGATGGATCATAGCCAGGTCAATAGCAACGTCGGCACGGAGTTCGATCCGTTTCGACAGGCCGGGCTGGATGTGCGCCGCGATGGAAATCAATTTGGTCTGATGCACCATAAAGTGATGATCATCGATAGCAGTATTGTAGTTACCGGTTCATACAACTTTACCGATAGCGCCGAGAAACGCAACGACGAGAATTTGATTGTCATCTACGATCCGCAGATCGCGGCGCAATACTTGGCCGAGTTCCAACGCGTGTACGCGCAGGCAACGCCGTAAGATTCTTTATCGTATTGAAAATACTTTCGACTACAATATAATCATTCCATTCATAAGCAATCCTTTCGCGCAGGAGACCTTTTATGACTGACGAATTCTATCTCGGGCGCACGTTTGACCTGAAAGTTGGCAAAGCCACTTCGCAAGCTGTCCAATATGATCCCGCGGATTTGACCACGCACGCGGTCGTGACCGGTATGACCGGTTCCGGTAAGACCGGTTTATGTATCGCGCTGTTGGAAGAAGCCGCGTTGCAGGGAATCCCTGCGATCATCATCGATCCCAAAGGCGATCTCACCAACTTACTTTTACATTTCCCGGATTTAGCGCCGCAGGATTTTCAACCGTGGATTGATCCCGATCTGGCGCGCCGCGCCGGTAAGACTCTCGAACAGACCGCGACTGAAGCCGCACTTTCATGGCGCAACGGATTATCGGAGTGGGGCATCGCGAAGGAACGCGTGCTGGCTCTTAAGAACGCGGTGCAATTCGCGGTGTATACGCCCGGCTCGGATGCCGGTTTGCCGGTCAGTGTGCTATCTTCGCTGGCCGCGCCGGAAATTCCGTGGGACCAAAATCGCGAGGCTTTGCGCGAAAAGATCGGCAGCACGGTCACTGCGTTGTTGGGATTGGTGGGATTCGATGATGTGGATCCGCTGCGTTCACGCGAACATATTTTGCTTTCCAATTTGTTCGAGAACGCCTGGAGTCAAGGCAAGGATGTCGATCTCACCGAGTTGATTTTGCAAACACAAAACCCGCCATTCGAGAAACTCGGCGCGTTTCCGGTGGATACGTTCTTCGCGCCGAAAGCGCGCATGGAATTGGCAATGCAGCTCAATAACATTTTGGCCGCGCCTTCGTTTGAAACCTGGCGTGAAGGTCAGGCGCTGGACGTCAAGAGTTTGCTCTTCACTGCGGATGGCAAGCCGCGTCACAGCGTGTTTTATCTGGCGCATCTCTCCGATACCGAGCGCATGTTCTTTGTGACTCTCTTGTTTGCGGCGGTCGAATCTTGGATGCGCGCCCAATCCGGTTCAACTTCTTTGCGTGCGCTTCTTTATATGGATGAGCTTTTTGGCTATCTGCCTCCAGCTCACAACCCGCCGTCCAAACAGCCATTGCTGCGCATGCTCAAGCAAGCGCGCGCCTTTGGTTTGGGATTGTTACTCGCCACGCAGAATCCGGTGGATGTGGATTACAAAGCGCTCTCGAATGCGGGCACATGGTTCATCGGCAAATTGCAAACCGATCAGGATAAACAACGCCTATTGGATGGACTCGAGAGCGCGGCGGGGGGCGTCTCACGCGGCGACCTCGATAAGTTGATCTCATCGCTTGGCAAGCGCGTGTTCATTATGCAGAACGTACATGATAAAACGCCGAGTCTATTTCAGACTCGCTGGACGATGAACTTCCTCGCTGGGCCTCTCACGCGGACGCAAATCCCCGCGCTCAATCAACTCGTTCAGGCGGACCTCGCGCCTGCCGCGCCAACTCCTCGCGTCGCTCCAACTGTGATGGCCGCGCGTCCCGCGCCCGAAGAAGTTTCCGCGCCATCATTTGCCGCGCCGATGCCAACCTCCGCGCCCGCGGTGACCAATAACAAAGCCGCGGCCACCTCGTCAGGAAGCCAGACCAAACCTCCGGTCCCGGCTGGAATCGCTGAATATTTCCTTCCGCAAAATTACAGTTTGCCAGAAGCTTTTCAAGCTGCGAATCAATCCATGCCTGCCGAAGCAATGATTCAGGGAATCATCTATCATCCCACATTGCTGGCTTCTGCCGATGTGCGTTTTCTGGATCGCAAATATGGCGTGGATAGCCAGATGACGCGCGCCGCGTTGGTGTCGAACCCGGATCGGCGCGGGGTGGTGCGCTGGGATGATTTTCCGTATAAAGGGCCTTCGCTCGATAAAGTGGAAACGGCGCCCACGCCTTCGGCGCGCTTTGGTTCCATCGACGCGCCGTTGAATGACGCCAAGACGTTGGCCGCGCTGCAAAAAGATTTTGTGGATTGGGTCTATCGTTCGGTGTCGGTCAAAGCGCGCGCCAACGAGACTTTGAAAGTGTATGCAGGCCCGGATGTTTCCGCCGCGGAGTTTATGAAAGCTTGCGCGGATACGGCGCGTGAGGCGCGCGACGCGGAGATCGCCAAGAGAAGCGCGCAGATCGATCGTCAGATCAAAACGCTGCAGGATAAACTCAGCCGCGAAGAACGCGAGTTGAAAATGGATGAAGTCGAGTTGAGCCAGCGTAAGACGGAAGAATTTGGCACCAATGCCGAGAATGTATTGGGTATGTTGACTGGCAAGCGTAATTCGCGCCGCTTGTCCTCGTCACTGACGAAGCGCCGCTTGACCGAACAAGCCAAGGCCGACGTGGATGAGTCGGTGGACGCGATCGATCAATATAAAAAGCAATTGGCTGATTTGGAGGCCCAACGCCAACAGGTGGAAGAAGAAGTTAATGCCAGTTGGGGCGATGTGGTGAATAAAATCACCGAGATCACACTCACGCCGAAGAAAACGGATGTGTTCGCCAAATTGTTCGGCGTGGCCTGGATGCCTTATTACGTGATCCAATCCGGCGCGCAGATGATGGAGCTTCCAGCCTTTGGCGCGGAGTGATTTATGTTCCCTAGTTGGTTCTTAACTGTCTAAAATCAGTTATACTGCCGTCTTATATACACTAGTTGGGCGACTTAGATAAAAAGGGAAGGTAAAACAATGTCGGATGTGATTTTGTTCCTAAACCATGGCTGGAAAAGTATATGGAAGCAACAGACGATTTGGCTTTTTAGTGCGTTGCAGATTGTTTATTCGTTACTTAATATTTTTCTAGTCGGAAAAACAACCACCCTCCTCTTCTTATTTGTTTGGTTACTGGCAGATATCATCGCCATTGTTTTAATTTTGGTTAGTTATATTGGAGTGCCATACCTTGCGTACTGCTTTTTAACCGGAAGACCAGCCACTGTTCGAGAAACTCTATCTGCGGTTAAAAAATTTTCTGGCAGAGTAATTGGATGTTCCTTCCTTGCCATTTTGGCATTAACACCATT
>DATKNJ010000294.1:0-2511 GCA_035541395.1 Anaerolineales bacterium | reverse complement strand
GTTGAGACGCGCCAACTCGGCATCGTGGATTCTGTCACCGTAGCGGGTATGGATGCGCGAACAATCATGATTGCCGAGCGTATTGCAAGGCCATCCTTTAACGGGCAACGCGTTCAGTTGAGTCAAACGTTCCTTTTGGTTGCTGCGGATATGGGTCGGTGTGATGCGTTCCGTCCACATGAGCGAGAAATTGAAGACGAGATTCAGTTCATCTTTGCCGTTGCCCATATAAGAGATTTGGTCATCTTCGCCGACCAACATGCGGTCGCCGTCATATTCATCGAGCACGGCGCGCAACTCTTTCATCAAACCATGTAAGCCGGGGCCATCCAGTTGATGCGCGAACATCTCTTTCCAATATTTTTCGATTTGTTTTTTCTCGGTGGGTGTTTTCGCTAAATCTGTGGCATGGCGTAATTCAGCCAGGTTCATTGGAACGTTATGCGGTGTGAGACTCGGATCTTCATAAATGGTGCTGATGGCGTCGAGGCGGAAACCGTCTACCCTGAGGTCGAGCCAGAAGCGGGCCGCGTCCCACATGGCTTGTTTGACCGCAAGATTGCTCCAATTGAGATCGGGCTGCTGCCGCATGAAGTAGTGATAGTAATATTGACCGCGTTCTGGCGCGAACGTCCAGGCTGAGCCATCGAAACAGGATTGCCAATTGTTCGGCGGCTCATCGAACCAGATGTACCAATCGGCTTTGGGATTGTCGCGGCTGGACTTCGACTCGAGGAACCAGGCATGTTGATCGGAAGTGTGATTCAGCACGAGGTCCAGAATGACGCGGATGCTGCGTTTGTGTGACTCTTCGAGAAACGTTTTGAAGTCGTCGAGTGTGCCGTATTCCGGCGCGACATTGCAGTAATCGGAAATATCGTAACCGCAATCCCAATTAGGGGAGGGGAAGTGCGGCGAAAGCCACAGTGCGTCCACGCCGAGGTCTTTGAGATAATCTAATTTTTCGGTGATGCCTTTGAAGTCACCGATGCCATCGCCGTTGCCATCGGCGAACGAGCGCGGATAGATTTGATAGAAGATGGCAGTTTGCCACCACTTGAGATTCGACATTGTATCCTTTTGAATTTAAAGTTTGAGTTCAGACGTTTGAGCGTTTCAACGTTCCAACGACTTTGATGCAGTCATGCTGGAAAACTTCTTCTTTGTGTGGCGCATTGGGAAATTCATCGGTCAAATCCTGACCGGCGAAATGTAAAAACTCATGCAAGCCTGTTCGCCACTTTGGGCAATCGGTTACATCGTAAACGGTATTCTCGTGCGCGATCCATAGACGCGTGCCGCGCTCGCCAGTGTTACGGCGCAATTCAAGTTCGGTGACGACGCGAGTAGGGAAGGACATGCCGACGATTATAACGAAAAATCTCCCGCTGTCTTGACGGGAGATTTTTCAAGGAGGAGAAGAAATGTTACGCGGCCAGCCAACCACCGTCCGCGGGAACAACTGTGCCATTGATGTAGCGCGCTTCGTCCGAAGCGAGGAACAACACCAAATTCGCGATATCGATCGGTTTCAATTGCGCGGGGATCAAACTATAATAAACCTGTGCACGCTCTGTACCTTTCGAGTCCATCTTTGTCGGGTCGATGCTGGCGACGATGTTTGTCTCAACCGCGCCAGCCGCGATGGCGTTACAGCGAATGCCATCTTTGAGATAGCGCCAGGCGGTGTTACGAGTCATGCCGATCAAGGCGTGCTTGGAAGTTGTATAAGCCACGCCCGCGGCCGCGCCGCTCATGCCGGCCACTGAAGCGATGTTGACGATTGCACCGCCACCGCTTTTCACCATTACTGGAACAGCGCGTCGCGTAAGATATAGCGGGCCATTTACATTGACGCCCATCACGCGTTCCCAAGTTGAATTGTCTACTTCGCCCGCGCCTTGGTTGAGATCCATAACGCCCGCATTGTTGACCAAAATATCCATGCGGCCATACGCTTTGACTGCGGCGTCCACTAAGGCCTCAGCATCGGATTGCACGGCCACATTACCTTTTAGCCCGGTCACTTCACCTCCCGTGGACCGAATCGTGTTGACCGTTTCCTTGAGTGTTTTCTCGTTCCAATCACCGATGACGACTTTGGCGCCTTCCTTGGCAAACAGAATCGCCGTCTCGCGTCCCATCCCCGAACCGCCGCCCGTCACTATTGCTACTTTTCCATTGAGTTTCATTTGAGTCTCCTTAGACTAAAGCAGGTAAGTGCTAAAATCTTTATTGTGATATTTTTCACTATATCATTGTTGATTAAATTTGACAAGGCAAAAACCATCATGTTTGTCATAATTTCATCATGTAAATAGGATGGGTTTTGTCTTAATTTTATAAAGTAAAAAGCTCTCCTATGGTTTTAGGAGAGCTTTGTCATGTTATTCGCTTGAGATTATTAGCGAATTAACATCGGAATAACCGCTGCAAGGAGCCACGAAAACTTTGCCAGGTCAGCGTTGAGCAGGGAAAGAGGAATGGAGAGCAGGAAAACAGCCGGCGTTA
>DATKNJ010000293.1:0-3336 GCA_035541395.1 Anaerolineales bacterium | reverse complement strand
CATCGCGCACCGCGGCCCCGATAGCGATGGCTTCTACGTAGAAGCAGGCGTGGGACTCGCCATGCGGCGACTTGCCATCATCGATGTGAGCGGCGGCGATCAGCCGATCACCAACGAAGACGAATCGATTTGGATCATCTTCAACGGTGAGTGCTACAACTATCCTGAGCTGTGCGCCGAACTCGAACGACGCGGTCATCATCTCACGACGAAGACTGATACCGAATGCATCGTCCATTTTTATGAAGATGAAGGCGATGATTGCATCAAACGTTTGCGCGGCATGTTCGCGTTCGCGTTGTGGGACAACAAAAAGAAACGACTCTTGCTTGGCCGCGACCGTCTCGGCAAGAAGCCGATGTATTACACTGTTCAAAATGGTACGTTGTATTTTGGCTCGGAGCTCAGTGCGATTCTTGCCGCGTTACCGCAAAAACCGGAGATCAATCTCGAAGCGCTTGATCTTTATTTGAGTTTGCAATATGTTCCTGAACCGTTGACGATTTACCAGAACATCTTCAAACTTCCACCTGCAAACACACTTATTTGGGAAAATGGCGCGGCGCGTGTTCAACGTTATTGGGATTACAGTTATCAGCCCAAGTGGGACGCTTCTGAAGATGAACTCATCGAAGAGTTGCGCTGGCGTTTGCGCGAAGCGGTCAAGATGCGCCTGCTCAGTGAACGTCCCCTCGGCGCGCATTTGAGCGGCGGCATTGATTCGAGCATTGTCGTGGCGCTCATGTCTGAGTTCGCCACGGGGCCGGTTAAAACTTTTTCAGCTGGTTTTGAAGAACAGAATTTTACTGAGCTGCCATTCGCACGCGCGGTTGCTGAAAAATATTCCACCGATCATCATGAGTTCACATTAACCTACGGCGATATTCCGTCCACGCTTGAAAAGATCGCATATCATTTTGGCGAGCCGTTTGCGGATGCTTCTGCCATTCCGCTCTTTCATCTTTCGATGATGACGCGCGAACACGTCACGGTCGCGTTGAATGGAGATGGCGGCGATGAAGATTTCGCGGGCTATCAACGTTACTGGTTGGATGGTTTTGCCAACCTCTACGCGCGTGCGCCTCGTTTCCTGACCCTCGGCCTGATTCCGTCCATTGCAGATTTATTCCGCGATAAAGCTGACCGCCCTGTTGGACAGGGCTTCGTCAACGGACTCAAGCGTCTCGAGCAACTTCCCGATGTGGATTCGCGCGCCAGCATTTTGCGCTGGAGTTCGTACTTCTCGCCGTATCATCGTTCTATTTTATGGAAACCCGAATACTGGCAAATGTTCTATGCCGATAATGCTCAAGTGTTATTGGCCGGACAATTTGATTCTGTCGAAGGCTCTTATCTCGATAAAACTCTTTACACCGATTTGCACACATACTTGCCCGGCGATTTGCTGGTCAAAGCAGATCGCATGACGATGGCCGCCTCGCTTGAAGGCCGTTCACCGTTCCTCGATCATGAAATCGTGGAGTGGGCGGCGCGGGTGCCGGACCGATTCAAAGTCCGCGGGCGAAGCGGAAAGTACCTGTTGAAGAAAGCCTTTGCGAAAGAGTTGCCTGAATCCATTAAAGGCCGCGGCAAACAGGGATTCGGGATCCCGCTTTCGGCCTGGTTCCGCGGGCCGTTATACGATTGGTCGAGGCAGCTGCTGTTGGGCGCGGGAAGTCCGTTGCATCAATGGTTTGATCCAACCACTTTGGAAGTGTTCCTCGATGAGCACAAGTCGGGCCGCGTGGATCATGGCAAGCGCCTCTACGCGTTGACGATGTTGGGTGTGTGGGCCAGCGCGCAATAATATGACCGAAACCAAACGGCGAGTCTCGCCGTCGCTGCTTTGGAATATTCTCAAAATTATTTTGGCGGTGTTGCTGGTTTGGTTCGTGCTCTCAAAAACCGACCTGACACAACTCTTTGCGTTGCGCGAGCGTATTTCGTTTTCGTGGCTGGTCGTGGGGATTCTTTTATACTTTTTACTGACGTTGCTTAAAGCTTCGCAATATTATTTCTTAATTGGCCGCCGCGTGGACTATCCACAAGTGCTGAATATCGTTGTGGTGCAAAATGCCATCTCGAACTTTATCGCGACGGGCGCGGGGATTGCTTCGTATCTTACGCTCTTCCGCGTGGAGCAAGGTGTTAAGTTCAGCCGCGCCGCTATTGCCTTTCTGTTGACGAAAGTCGGCGACTTGATTTCGATTTGGTTATTTATGTTTGTGGCAAGCTTGCTGGTTTGGCCGCAAGTCAATGTTCTGCATAGTTTGATTATCTTGTTGTTGGCAGTGATCGGCGCGGCCATTCTTTTATTTTTTGTAGCCGTTTTTCTGCGCCAAAAGTTTGTTGCGTTGCTGTCGTGGTTTGTGGAAAGGCTGAAGCTCTCGCGCTTGGGCCTCGTCAATAAGTTGATGGATTTGCTCATCGGTTTGGCAGAACAGGAACATGGTTTTGTCTTCCGCATGGTGGGCATTGGCGTGTTATTCTCTTTGATTTACATGGCTGTCACGATGGCTTGGATTTATGCCAGCTTGCAAACCTTTTCATTTGCCATCGGTATGCTGCCAGTGATCTTTGTGAATATTTTTTTACAATTGATTTCATACCTGCCAATTCAAGTCTTTGGCGGGCTGGGTGTCAACGAGACGAGTTCGCTATATCTTTACGGCATTTTCAATTTTCCTCAAACCGAACTGGCAGCGGTATTGATTGCCACCCGTTTGCTTTTCTATCTGACGAATCTGGCGGTGCTGTTATACTTGCCATTGCACGCGTTATTTTTTAGTCAAAAGCCCGAGCGAATCCAATGAGTAATTCAGAATCATTTCCTAAAAATCTTCGCAACCTGCTGACCATCGGTTTGTTGGCAGGTTTGTTTTTGGCGTATCTTGAAGTCAAGACAATTTTCTCGCCAGACCAAGTTTGGGGAAAGTTATTAACAACGATTGGAACAATCACAATCGCGATCTATATTTTGCTGGCTTTGTTAAGCTTGAGCGTCCTTGGCTTCAGTTTGTGGCGGCCGCAATTGTTGGAACGCCTTGGTCAGAGCTTCAGAAGGATGCGTTGGCCGTTGGCTGTGATTCTGATTGGTCTCCTTGTTTGGACGTATCTTCTCTCGCCGTGGCAAGCGACTCTCACTGGCCCGTGGACTCAATTCCTCATCGCGGCCGGTCTAGCTCGGTTTTTAGCTTGGTGCTTCAACCCGGAATCTGATCAGCCCTTTAGCTGGAGTGATCTCGCGCTGACGTTCGCCTTGTTCCTCTATCCACGCGTGGTGCAGGAATTGCGGATTATTTTTCCGATCACATTGATTTCCCGATTGGCGATCGC
>DATKNJ010000292.1:0-4433 GCA_035541395.1 Anaerolineales bacterium | reverse complement strand
GCATTGACGAGGCCCTCCGGTTTGCACATCCATTTTGTGGATTTGCGTGACCACTTCTTCAAATATCCGTTCGAGATGTTATGCTATTCCAAATCGGTTTGGTATGGATGGTTGAATCCTTCGAGTAACCACAATCGCTATCGCGTTTGGGATTATCGCCGCGCATTCGAAGAATCTTTTGGCCGCGTTGAGTTAACCATACTTGAACGCGACGAAGCTGAATTTCAAAAAGCGCGTCCGCGTATTCGACCTGAATTTATCAGCGGAAAATTGAAAGATGATTCGGTCACGTTGATTCGCGTGATTGCTTCAAATCCGATTCGTTGACCACAGATAAAAACAAGAGTTTAATTCTGCGTTTATCTGTAGCGCTAAACAAACTTGATTCGCCGCGCGGCGAAGGACACCATTCGAAGCAGCAGCATGCCATGTTTCCAGCGCGAGATATTCGTTGAGCCGTACGTTCGTTCGCGGTAGCGGATGGGCAAATCCACGATTTTGCGATTCAATTTAGCCGCGCCGAAGATGAGATCATAATCGCCGAAGGGATCAAAGTCCCCAAAGTAAGCGCGATGCGCGGCGATTTGTTCATAGTCTTCGCGCCATAAAACTTTCGTGCCGCACAATGTGTCCTTGATCGGCTGGCCGAGCATCCACGAGAACGCCAAACTGAATAACTTGTTGCCAAGAAAATTCAAGCCACGCATGGCTTGTTTTTCCATTGGATAAACCAGCCTCACACCGTTGATGAATTCGCCTTTTCCTGAAACAAGCGCCTCGTAAAAGCGCGGCAAGTCTTCTGGTGGGACAGTTAAGTCCGCGTCGAGAATCATCAGCACATCGCCGTGAGCATTGGCGAAACCGAGTCGCACCGCGTCCGCTTTGCCAATGCCGGTTTGGCGGAACAGCAGGCTGCGGGTCCTCGGGTGAGCCGCCATTTCGCGTTCGATGGCCGCGTACGTATCATCTTTGGAATGTCCCTCAACGAAGACCAGTTCTGTTTCGCGTCCCATTTGTGGCGTGCGCTCGAAGATGGCTTTGATGTTGCCTGATTCGTTTCGCGCCGGGACGATGATGGAAACGCTGGGTGGTTCGATTGGCTGAGGAGATGGACGCGCGATCACGAAGTTGGCGAGCGCCAATTCGTTGAACGGCCAGAGGCGGACGAGGAATCGATTCGCAAATCCGCCAAGAGGCAGAGGCCAGAGAATTTCCTGTGTGGCGCGGATCGTTTCGAAACCGGCCAGGTTCAACATGCCGCGGATGTCGTCCGGCGTGAGCCAGTTTTGATCGAGCATTTGAATCGCGAGTCCCAGATCGCGTGCGAGGGTGAGCGGCCATTGCCAAAGCTGACTGTAAAAATTTGCAATGAGCCGCGTGCGCGGTGTACATAATCGACGAACCTGTTCAAAGGCGCGTTGAATATCCCACAAGTCGTTGATCGTATCTGAGAAAATGACGATGTCGAACGGGCCGTTCAAAGCGGAGAGATCATGCGCGTCGGCCTCTACAAATTCAAGCTCAGGATGAAGCGCTTTCGCGCGTCGGATCGTTTCAGGTGAGAAGTCCACGCCGACACCATGCGAGGGTTGCACCGCGGCCAACAAGTTTCCCTCGCCGCATCCGATCTCGAGCACGCGCTGATTTGGGTTGACGAGGAAGCGATAAATTTCTTCCACGCGGCGGTGATACCAGCCACCCCAGCCATGCCAGGATTCGCGCTTGCGCGCAATCGCATCCCAATGAGCAATGTGAGTTCGTTGATATTCCTGTCCCGCCGCGTCGAAAAGAGGGGTGTGATCCATGCGGCGTTGATTTTACGCGTGATAACAGACTTTGGAAAGGTCAGGCTTGACCCTTCAATGTTTAGGGTTATAATTCAGTGACTGAATTTTGAATTATGGAAACTGCAAACGAAGATCTGCGCGAACTTTCCCTGCTCGAAGAAATTGAACAGGACCCGAATGTGAATCAGGCCACACTTGCCACGCAATTAGGTGTGGCAGTTGGCACGGTCAATTGGCATTTGAAACGATTGATTGCGAAAGGCGCGGTCAAGGTTTCGCGCGCCGAACGTAAGAAATTGCGTTACATCATCACGCCGGAAGGCATTGCTTTGCGTGCCCGCTTGGCGGTTGACTATGTGGAACGTTCATTTACGTTGTATCGTAAAACACGCCTGCGTGTGAAGGAGCATGCGGTTGCTATTCGCCGCGCGGGATTCGATCGCGTCCGTATTCTTGGCGAAGGTGATATCGCGGATATTTGTCGCCTTACCTGTCTCGAACAGGGCTTGACTGTCGTTAGTGATAAAGATGCTCCGGCAATCAAAGTGGATGGGCTGAAAGTCAAGTTGCTGATGGTGGAGAAGAAATGAGCGAACGCCACGTATTGATTACCGGTGGAGCTGGTTACATCGGTTCACTCCTGACCTCGAACTTACTGCGCGCGGATTATCGCGTTACTGTCGTTGACAGTTTGCTCTTCGGCGGCGAATCGCTGGTTTCGTTTCTGCATCATCCCAATTTTCACTTTGTCAAAGCAGATGTGACCGAGCCGCGCGCGGTACGTGAGGCGGTCAAAGGTGAATGGCCGAAACCGGATGCGGTTATCCATTTGGCGGGGATTGTGGGATTCCCTGCCTGCCAGGCAGTTGGAAGACAGGCCGCGTGGCAGTATAACGTTGAGGCTACGAAAAAGGTTTTCGAGCAGGCGGCAGATTTGGGCGTGGAACGATTCGTGTTCGCATCCACATATAGTAACTATGGTTGGTCGCCGGACAATAAACCGGTCACCGAAGAATCGCCTTTGAATCCGCAGTCTTTGTATGCCGAAACGAAAGTCGCTTCGGAGGAATTTTTACTAGCGCAAAAAGATGCATCTTGCGCACCATTGATCTTTCGCTTCGCGACGTTGTATGGAGTTTCGCCGCGTACGCGCTTCGATTTGATCATCAATCAATTTGTGTTGAACGCGTTCATGCGCCGCGGGTTGATTATTTATCAGCGTGGATATTCGCGCTCGTTCGTCCATGTATTAGATGTCGCGCGCGGAATCCAATTGGGCCTCGAAGCGGAACAGAAAAAGATTCGCGGCCAAATCTACAACTTGGGCACGAACAACGGCAACTACACCAAAGATCAAATTGTGGGATTTGTGCTCAAGCGTATGCCGGATACGATTGTGGAATATAAAGATTTGACGTTCGGCGGCGATATGCGCGATATCACAGTGTCGTTCGATAAAATTCACCGCGAGCTTGGCTTTGAAACAACCTTGGATGTAGACGACGGTGTCCGCGAAGTTTTAAATGTATTGAAGACGGGAATCATTCGCGACCCGCTCAACGAAAAATATCGGAATGCACAATTCATTGTTCAGTAAATGGGAGCAGATATGACCGAAAGCTTTTGGAAAAATAAACGCGTCATCCTGACGGGCGGCATGGGTTTTCTTGGTTCTTTCGTGACCGAGAAACTCAATCAACGCGGCGCAACTGATATCTTTATTCCGCGTTTGGAAGAGTATGATTTAACGGATCGCGACGCTATTCGACAATTATTTAAAGTGACTCTCGATGGAATCGATCCTAAGAATGTGCTCATCATTCACCTGGCCGCGCATGTGGGCGGTATCGGCGCGAACCGCGAACATCCTGCCGAATTTTTTTACGACAATTTGATGATGGGCGTGGAATTAATTCACCAGGCCTACAAGAATGGCGTCGGCAAAGTGGTGGCAATTGGCACTGTCTGTGCATATCCCAAGTTCACGCCGGTGCCGTTCAAAGAAGATGATTTGTGGATTGGTTATCCTGAAGAGACTAATGCGCCGTATGGCTTGGCCAAGAAAATGTTACTGGTGCAATCGCAGGCTTATCGTCAGCAATATGATTTCAATTCGATTTATCTTTTGCCGGTAAATCTGTACGGCCCGCGCGATAACTTTGATCTGGCTTCCTCGCACGTGATTCCAGCTTTGATCCGCAAAGCGCTCGAGGCGCAGGATCGCGGCGAGAAGGAATTGTTGGTGTGGGGCGATGGTTCTCCGACGCGCGACTTCTTGTACGTGGAAGACGCCGCGGATGGCATCCTTACAGCCGCGGAAAAGTACAACGGCTCCGATCCTGTCAATCTTGGTTCGGGACACGAAATCTCGATCAAAGATTTGACCGAGTTGATCTGTCGCGAAACGGGATTCGCGGGGAAACTCGTCTGGCAGACTGATAAACCGAACGGTCAGCCGCGTCGAGGTCTGGATGTGACGCGGGCCAAGGAATATTTCGGCTGGAGCGCGCAGGTTCCGTTCGAGGAAGGACTGCGTCGCACGATCGCATGGTACAAAGAGAATCGTTCGAAGATCAAATAGAATGACAGAAATCGTAAAGCACGAACCGACGACCATTTACATCAAGCCGTCCACGGGATTGGCCG
>DATKNJ010000291.1:0-23935 GCA_035541395.1 Anaerolineales bacterium | reverse complement strand
ATCGTGAGCGTGCTGCCAAAAGCATCAAGGATTTTGATCCCAATGATTCGCTTCTGTTGATCTTCGATCAATTCGAGGAAGTGGTACGAGTCAGCGCAGTAGATCGTTCGGTCAAGTTTGACTTTTTCTCGCAGCTTGGAGACTTGTTGCGCGATCGCGACTTGTGGGCCTTGTTCGCGATTCGCGAAGATTACCTGGCGGCCATCGAACCATATAATCGTCCGATTCCCACGCGCTTCAGTGTGACGTATCATCTTGACTTCCTCGACGCTCGTTCTGCAATCGACGCGATCCAACAACCGGCCAAAGAAAGCGGCGTGATGTTTGAGGATACCGCTGCAGCCAAATTGGTGGATGACTTGCGCCGTATTCGCGTCCAGCAAGCGGATGGCACGGCGGTCGATCAGCTTGGCCCGTATGTGGAACCGGTTCAGTTGCAAGTGGTCTGTCGCAGATTGTGGAACAAGGCTGCTGGCAAAGGAACTGTCACATCGGAGGATGTCTCGCAGGCTGGCAATATCGACGATGCGTTAAGTGATTACTACGCATTCCAAGTGAGTTCCGCCGCGGCCGATTCGAGTGTCAGCGAACGACAGATTCGCGAATGGTTTGATCGCAAACTGATCACTGTGCGCGGAATCCGCGGTCAGGTCCTGATGGAACCGAACGCCAGCGGCGGTCTGCCGAATACCACGATCAAACTTTTACAGGAAGCCTATTTGGTCCGCGCGGATAAACGCGGCAACGCGGTCTGGTTCGAGTTGGCGCATGACCGCCTCACGCGCCCCGTGCGCCACAACAATGCCGAATGGTTTTCCGCCAACTTGAATGTGTTCCAACGTCAGGCCGATTTATGGAATACACAAGGGCGGCCCGATGCTTTACTCTTAACCGGTACCGCTTATCTCCAGGCGGAGACTTGGGTTAAACAACATAGCGATGACCTTTTGCCAGTCGAAAAAGAATTTTTCGATGCTTGTGGCGAAGAACATCGTCGCGCTGTGCGCGAACATCGTACCAATATTTTGATTCGTTGGGCTGCGGTCTTGATGACGCTTCTGGCAATTGCCGCGATGGTTTTCTTTGTGCAGGCGCAACAAGCCGCGCAATTTGCCCGTCAACAGGAAGCGGTTGCCAAACAGAACGCGGACTTGGCCAGTCAGCAAAAAGAACTGGCGTATCAGAAAGAACAACTTGCGAATCTAAATGTGGAGATCGCGCAGATTCGCGCATTGGCTGCGCAGGCGATCAACAATCTTACAGTTGATCCTGAACTCAGCATTCGCTTGGCGTTGCAAGCCATTCAAGGCGTGGATGTGACTCAACCGGAAATGCATGATGCCGTCCAACAAGTGGAGGATGCTTTGCGTCAAGCGTTACCGGCCATGCGCGTCGAGCAGGTGTTAAAAGATCCCTCTCTCAGCGCTTCGGATATATTTACGCATTCGGGAACAGTTTGGTCGTCATCCTTCAGCGTGGATGGTCAGCGTTTGGCTACCGCTGGAAATGATGGCACGCTTAAGATTTGGGATGTATTGACCGGCAAGCTATTGCAAACAATCGATGTATTGACTCCCGCTTCGGGTGGATATGGCGTGACGTTTACAGCGTTCAGCCCGGATGGAAATCTGCTGGCCGCGTCAACGGGCGACGGCCGCATCTTTTTGTATAATGCCGCCACCTACGCGCCGATTAAATCCTTCCAGGCACATCAGGGAGTCATCTGGGGATTGGCATTCAGCCCGGATAGTTCCCGCCTCGCCAGCGGCGGCGATGACAGCGTCATCCACATTTGGGATTTGCAGACTTATCAATCCACGTTGGATTTGGTCGGTCACACCGACGCGATTCAATCGTTGGCTTTCAGCCCGGATGGAGTCCGCATTGCCTCGGCCAGCCTGGATGGAAGCGCGATTGTGTGGGATGCGTTTAGCGGGCGTATCATTTATCGTCTGATTGGCCATAATGGTTTTGTCAATGGTGTAGCGTTCAGCCCGGATGGTAAAAAGTTGGCGACCTCTGGTGAAGACCGTACCATCATCTTGTGGGATTTATCGAACGGCCAAAAGATCATGACCATCACTGGTCACAGCGATTGGGTGTATGCGATCGCTTTTACGAAAGATGGCTCCAATCTGATCTCTGTCAGCGCAGATCGCACTATTCGGTTCTGGGATACAACATATGGTCGGCCCGGACTCGTTTTATATGGTCATAAAGATCAAGTCTTTGGGCTGGCTCTTAGTCCAGATGGAATGCGTATTGCCACGACCAGCAAAGATCGGACGGCACGCATTTGGAACGTTTCACCGCAAGGCAGCCGCGAACTGCTGACGATCGATAATCGCGCGTCCATTTATAAGATCGCAGTTAACCCAAGTGGTTCTTTGCTGGCTACTGCAGGCGGCGATGATAATGTCCGTATTTGGAATCCGTCCACTGCACAGCTGATCCAAACATTGACCGGTCATACCGGCATTGTGGAGGGGATTGCCTTCAGCCCGGATGGGACCAAATTAGCGACTGCCAGCCGCGACCAAACTGCAAAGATTTGGGATGTGACTACAGGCCAGGAATTGCTCACGTTCGATCAACATAAAGGAAGAATTTGGGATATTGCTTTTAGCCCGGATGGAAAACGAGTCGCAACCGCCAGTGAGGATGGTACCGTTAAAATTTGGGATCCAACCACTGGTGATGTATATCAGGACTTGCCCGCGCAGTCGGACTGGAAGGATGCACAATGTCTGGCCTTCAGCCCGGATGGTTCCATTTTGGCTGTCGGTTATTATGGCAGCCAGATTGTGCTTTGGGATCCCTCCACAGGCAAACAACTGAAAGTGCTCACGGGTCACACAGATATCGTCGAGACGTTGGCATTTCGTCCGGATGGTCAGGTCCTGGCTTCGGGTGGTGATGATGGCAGTATCATCTTGTGGGATATGAACCGCGCCAATTGGGGACAATCGCAAGCCCCGATGATCGGCAGAGGCGATACCGTCTTCGACTTGGCTTTTAGTCCAGATGGAAAATATCTGTATTCTGGCGGCGCGGACGGAATCGGCACCTTGTGGAATCTGGAAGACCGTCAGCCGGAATTTGAAACATACGGTCATACGGATCGCATTTATTCTGTAGCTTTCAATCCCAATGGAAAAGTTCTTTACAGCGGCGGGCGTGATGGCACACTGCGTATGTATGTCTTCAGTTTCGATGAGTTGGTGCAGTTGGCAAATAAACGCACCACGCGCGAATTCTCCGAAGATGAATGTCGCCAATATTTGAATGAGGCCTGCCCGACAAATATCACTCAGACCGGGCAGGCAGTGATGACGGCCAATTTGAAATTGCCGGGGACGGTGCCTGCTTCGGCAGATAGCCAAACTAACGATGCGGACTCGTCTGTCACGGCCAGTGAGCTGCGCGCCAACGGCGGCGATGATTTTACCTATGGAACGTTCGAGCGTCCGTTCAATGGCGGCCAAATGAATGTTTATTATCCAGACATTGATATTACTCATGCTCAATTATCGGAGGATAAGCAATGGGGTTATGTGACGATCAGGCTGGCTGGCTTGCGCGGCGGCAGTTTATTGGGCAATTACGGCATCGAGTTTGATTTGGATGTGAACGGCCGCGGCGATCTGTTGATCACCACGCTTGCGCCCGGTACGGACTGGTCTACTAACGGCGTGCGCATCTGGCAGGACAAAAATGGGGATGTGGGCAATAACGTTCCTTATATCTCTGATCCGCCTCAAACAGGTGATGGATACGAGACCTTGCTCTTCGATCAGGGCAATGGCGATTTGCCGGATCTGGCCTGGTCGCGCATCGACCCGAACGATCCAAAGAGTGTACAGATTGCATTTCAACTCAAGGTGATCAACAACGACCCGGTCTTTGCCTGGACTGCTTGGGCTAGTCGCGATTCATTCAAGCCGGCCTGGTTCGATTACAACGATCACTTCACCGCTGCCGAAGCTGGTTCTCCGTTGAAAGGCGATAGCTTGTATCCGTTGAAGGCATTGGCAGGCGTGGATAACACTTGCCGTATGCCGTTCGGATTCCAAACTCCCGGCCAGCGTGGTTTCTGTCAGAATGAACCGTAGTCGAGTTTAAATTTCAAACGTTGAGGAGACTGGATGAGTGAAGAACTGGTTTTCAATGGCATCGATGCAACGACCGGCAATTATCTCGTCCCGCCTGTCGACTCGGACGTGATGGCTGCTGCCATTACCGGCGAAACGCACAACGCGGAAGAAGACGCCGCGTTGAAACGTTGGTGGCAGGCTTATGCGGATACGAATTCTCAGAAGCAGGAACATTTCGTTGCCAAGGAAGGCACGAATTATAAAGACCTCGCTTCCGCCGGTTGGGGTGTCATCTTTCCGTATAACATCGATCCTGCCATCGTAAAGGCTTTGCAGCCCTTGCTCGATTGGCGCAAATCGCAAGCAGGCAAACTGTATAAAGAATATAGCGGCCCGGAAGGCTATCGCTTCAAGCCCGGCGAAATGTACGAGAGCAAGGATGAATGGCTGACTCGTCACGGCGCGGGTCCGGGACCGGTCGATCCCGAAGTCGTGCCGTATTACGTTTTGCTGGTCGGCGACCCGGAACAGATACCGTATCGCTTTCAGACTCAACTCGATGTCCAATATGCGGTTGGTCGCATTTACTTCGATAAGCCCGAAGATTATTGGAACTATGCCAACAGCGTCGTTAACGCCGAGAAGAAAAATATCTCGCTGGGAAAGAAAGCCGCTTTCTTCGGCGTTGCGAATTCCGATGATGCGGCTACGAATCTAAGCGCTAATCAACTGATCAAACCGCTTTCTGATTCGGTGAGCAAAGATCAATCTAGTTGGGAGATCGTAGCAACTATCGGCGAAGGAGCGACCAAAGCTGGTCTTAAAAATGTATTGGGGGGCGATGACACACCCGCGTTGTTGTTCACCGCGAGCCATGGCATGGGGTTCCCAAATGGAAATGAACACCAGCTTCTCGATCAGGGCGCGTTATTATGCCAGGATTGGCCCGGGCCGAAGAACTGGCACAATCCCATTGGCAAGGATTTTTATTTCGCGGCCGATGACCTTGCAGATGATGCCAACGTCTTTGGTTTGGTCGCGTTCTTCTTTGCCTGTTACGGCGCGGGCACGCCCAAGATGGACGAGTTCTCCAAACAAGCTTTCAAACAACGTGCTGAGATCGCGCCGAAGAATTTCATTGCGCGCTTGCCGCAGCGTATGTTGTCGCATCCCAAAGGCGGCGCGCTGGCCGCGGTCGGTCATGTAGAACGCGCTTGGGGCTATTCCTTCTCTTGGGGCAAAGCTGGCACGCAACTGACTGTGTTCCAAAGCGCGCTCAAACGTCTCTTCGATGGTTATCCCATCGGTTATGCTTTCGAATATTTCAACGGCCGTTATGCCGAGCTCTCCGCGGATCTAAGTTCCACGTTGGAAGAGATCGAGTTCGGCAAACAAGTCGCGCCAGCTGATTTGGCCGGCATGTGGACGGCCAACAACGATGCTCGCAATTATGTGGTGCTCGGCGATCCCTTCGCCAAGCTAATGGCCTGAAAAGGAATGAATAATGGCAAATAAGAAATCGACTCAACGCCCGACTGCGGACATTCCTGCCGCGCCGGATTTTCAGAGCGCGGACTCAACGACTCCTTCTGTGCCTGCGCCTGCCGCGTCGACTCCGAGCGTTCCTGCCTCTGACGTGGATTACGGCATGCTCGACTCGCTGCGCACCGGTCAGGCCAATGTCACCGAAGCGATGCAAAAATTCGTGCAGAAGCTGGGTGATTACTTGAGCAGCGCGCTCGATGATGCGACCAGCCTTGAAGTGCGCACATACGTAAGCGAAGATATCAATGGCGTAACTTATGAAAAAGGCCAGTTCAGCGGCAACGCGCGATTGCGTGCCATGACGCGCGTCAACATCGATGGCGACTCATTAGTCTGCGTTCCTGAAACAGACGGCGAAGTGGATACCGCCGTGTGGCAAATCCACATGGACATGGTACGGCAAGCGCATGAAAGCCGCGCTGAATTGATGAAGACCATCGTCTCTGCCGCAAGCAGTTTGACCAATCTATTCACTCCGAAAGCATAGAATAGATATTAGTGAGTAGAGATTGGTTCCCGTTTACTGCTCTCTACTCTCAATTTTCTACGCTCTCAATTATGCCCGCCACGTTTGAACTCTCTCTTCCAGACTCCGAACCGCTCGGCTTGATCGGTCCGTGGGAGGCCGCCTCGCAGAAGCCGGTTGCATTTGACGCGATGAGCGCGGTCGAGACTTCTGATGCGCCGGTTTGGCGCGTGAACCTGCCTGCGGATGAAACGGACGCGTATCGGGCATTGAACGATGCAGAGGCAAAAGTCATCGCGGCGGAATCGGCGTTGCAGGAAGTGCCTGCGCGTTTGGAGTCATTTGCGAACAGGCAGCCAAAAGGTGAAACCGTCTCGTTCGATGTGGCTTCGTTTGGTGTGGGAGAGGACTCGCCCGAAGCTTCAATGCTCGATGTGTTGAATCAAGCCCGCACCATAGAGCAGGGGCAGGCGGTATCCTATGGAATTGGCGAGGTCGCTAATGAAGCGTGGGAGCAGGCCAAGGTTCAGCTTGAGGCGTTTCTTGGTCAGCTTCAAAAAGAAGTTTTGAACTTCGCGTGGGTTGAGACGAATCTTGAAAATCAATTGTTGGCGCGTACCGCGGTCGGTTGGAGCGGAGACAGCAACACGGTTTGGTTCGATCAGGCCAGCGTAGAACAGTTGAATGTGCATCGTCGCGCGTTACATGTGGCGGTGAAATCGCGTGCGCTGCGTATGCAAATGTTCACCACGGTGACAGGCGGCGCGGCGAAGTTATCTTTGTTATTGACCACGCCCGCGGGCGCAGTATTGGCTTTGCCCGCCGCGTGGAAGTATGTGAATGAAATTTTGCAGCAAGTTAAAACCTATCAGACTTTAACTCAAGGAGGCTAAGATGGCAGGAGAATTGCGTGAGGCATTGAAGAGCGCGGCAGAACGGATCGCCAAGTATGTGGAAGACGTGGCTGAGATGACCGTGGAGACGCGTTATGTGGAAATGGGCGTGGCATCGTTCGATGACGCAAAGGTCGCGGCGCGCACTGTTGTGAAGCTGGATGGCGACAGTCAAACCGTAGTGCCCATGCACGCGAGCGATGTGAAACTCGAAGTGGATTCAGGTTTGTTTGAAGTGCACCAGCAAAATGTGCAAGCCGCCATTGAATACCGTGCCAAAATGATGAACGCCTTATTGGGCGTGTTGCGCGGTGGCGGAGGCTCTTTGCTAGGTTAGCCCAATCCGTTTGCGGATTTCATTTCATGCCAACTTCTTCTGAAAAAGAGTTAGCCAAGATCATACAAGCCGTCCGTGCGGTGGGAGCGGGCGAGTATTCTTCTGCCGCGTTGCAGAGCCTGCTTAAACAAGAAGGCGAACTTGGCCAATTGGCTCATGCAGTGGACGAGATGGCTCACGGTGTGTTATCGCGCGACCATCAATTACAGCTTTTGCGGCGCGTGATTCCGGTCGGTGTTTCGCTTTCGGTTGAAAAAGATTTCAATCGCCTGCTCGAAACGTTGGTCGTGGAAGCACAGTCCGTGACGAACGCGGACGCGGGCACATTGTATTTGCTAGAGGACAAGACTCTGCGCTTTGTAATCCTGCGCAACACCTCGCTCAAACTGATGATGGGCGGCACCAGCAAAAACGAGATCACGCTTCGCTCTGTGAGGTTGTTCAACGAAGACGGCTCTGAGAACCGCGCCAACGTCGCGTCGTACGCGGCGCTCACGCGTCAACGCGTCCACATTGTGGACGCGTACGAAACCGAAGGTTTCGATTTCTCCGGTACGAAGAGTTTCGATGCGCAAACGGGTTATCATTCGAAATCTTTTCTTACGATTCCGCTGGAGGGCAAAGAAAAAGAAGTCATTGGTGTGCTGCAGTTGATCAATGCCAAAGATGCTGATACTGGCGAGATCATCCCATTCGCGGACGACGATGTGCTGGAAGCGTTGATTTTGTTGGCTTCCGCCGCGCTGGATGGTTATATCCGCGAAGAAAGCTTGCGGCAGGAGATTGCAAAACTCCGCATCGAAGTGAACGAGTCGCACCGCGCCAAACAAGTTTCCGAGATCACGGATACGCAGTATTTCCAAATTTTGCAAGAGAAGGCGCGCGAGTTGCGTTCCAAGCATAAATAGTTTGTCGACTATAATAATCTTATGATGTTCACGCGTGCGGTTCAGGGAAGAAAAAGATAAGATGTCCAGAATTGTTTCGATTCATTCGTTTCGCGGGGGAACGGGCAAGTCCAATGTAGCTGCCAATTTGGCCGCGCTACTGGCGGCGGAGGGTGAGCGTGTCGGCGTGGTGGATACGGACATCGCCTCGCCCGGCATTCATGTGCTGTTCAACCTCGATGAAGCCGAGATCAAACATTCGCTCAATGATTATTTGTGGGGCAAATGTTCCATCGAAGATGCCGCGCACGATGTGACTGCGCACCTAAACAGCGCGGTCAAAGGCCAGATTTTTCTGATTCCGTCCAGCATCAAAGCCGGTGAGATCGCGCGCATCCTGCGCGAAGGTTATGATGTAGGCCTGCTCAACGATGGCTTCCGCGCGGTAGCCAAGGATTTGAAGTTGGATTTTCTGTTAATAGATACACATCCCGGCATGAACGAAGAAACCCTGCTTTCGATTGCGATCTCGGATGTGTTGATTGTCATCATGCGCCCCGATCAGCAGGATTATCAAGGCACGGCTGTCACTGTGGATGTGGCGCGCAAGCTGGATGTTCCCAAAATGTTGATGCTAGTCAATAAAGTGCCGCAGGCTTTCGACTCTGATGATGTGCGTACGCGCGTGGAACAAACTTATAAAGTGGATGTGACCGCGGTGATCCCACATTCAGAGGAAATGATGGCTTTGGCTAGCTCGGGAATTTTCGCTTTACATTATCCAGATCATGCCGTGACCAAGATCCTGCGTCGCGTTGTTCAAGCGATCAAAGCCTGATATCTTTATCCGTTTAACGATGAACCAAAAACAGTTTAACGAAATTTGCCAACAGTTACAAAAACGTAAAGATGATATCCGCCCTTCAGACGCGGTGACGTTCCCTGAGCCGTTGCGTTCCGCGTTGAACTTCGCGATTCGCATCGGGCGAATCTCATTGACAGACTTGGCTAAGATGCTCGAACTCGAAGTCGACAATGCCAAGCAAATCGCGGAATTGTTGGTGGCGCGTAACCTGCTGCGAGTGGCTGAGAATCCGAATCTAAAAGAAATTTTTTATGAAACGCGGCTCTCATCCATGACGCGCCCAATGACGCGGCCCCCGTTGGATTTGTGGAAGAAGATCGATGATGATAAAAAATAAAGAGTCTGGCATTGCCAGGCTCTTTTTAGAATTCCAACTTTTCCAGCACATCTGATTTGCGCTGGCGGCGCGTAAGCCGCCACGAAAGCAGACTCTCTTCATATGTAGCGCGCGCCCACAGCGCCGAAGTCACCGCGCCGAGAGCGGCGAACAAAGCCAGCATCAACGCGAATAAGCGAAACCATCCATTGTTCGGATATCCAAACGCCGCGTCGATCAGAATCATAATTCCCAGTACTACACTTCCCACAATCACGCCAAGCGCGTAAGAATAATTATTCAATAACGCGCGCACACGGCCGCGGCGTTCTTCAGGCACGAGATTTTGCACAGCTTGCAGCGCGGGCAAATCCCAGGCGTTATAGACCACCATCGGCAGGAAAATTGCCGACACGGTGCCGAATCCGTTTTGAAAGATCAAGCCGAGCAACACACTAACCAATAACACAAGCGGCAAGCCTAAAGGCACATCGCGCGGCGCGACGATCTTGAGCAGATAACCTGTCAGCCGCCATTGCATGAGCAACGGGATGATCAAATAGCCGATGTTGAACAAACTATAGCCTAACGCAAATCCGCCTGCTTGCGCCGCGCCTTGATCGAGCGATTGATAGAACAGATACCAGAGAATGATCAACGCGATCCATTCGAGCGCGGAGGAAAGCGTTAGATAACGGAAGAGCGGAACTTCGCGAATCGTCTCGGCGGCTTCTTCCAGACTCTGGCGCAATGACTTGACAGGTTGTTCGGCGTGAGCTTGGGTGATGGGCTTATCTCGAAACAGGAGCAGGCTATAGGTCAGGCCGAGAACGAAGAGTCCTGCGCTGAAAAATAAAAGTTCGATCTGTCCATTTGCCAGCGCGGCTTCCATTTGTTTGAGTCCGAGTAATCCCGGCAGACTGAAAATGGCGTAGCCGATTAATCGTCCGATCATCTCGCCTGAGGCCAAGCGCGGAAAGATGCGCCGCGCTTCGACCAGCGAATATAAATCGTTGGCGAGATTCCAAAACGCAATCGGGAAGATGATGACTTGTTGAGAATAAATGAGATACAACAGCGGGAATGTGATGGCGGTGGAGACGCCCAGCAAGAACATGCCGCCGAAAATGAGATATAACGCGGCCAGTCCGCCCAGCAACAGATGAATGAGACGCGTGCGTGCGATGCGGTCGATGGATTGCAAATAGAAACCGGAAAATAACAAACCCGCGAGCATTTCAATGACCCATAGCCAGGGCAGGTTTTGTGTGTTAAGCGTTTTGACAAAGCCCGAGATCGCAACCACGTCGAGCAGGCCGAGCACCAATGAGTTGATGATCGCCAGCGCTAACATATAAAACAAAATTTGTTTTGCTTGCGGATGTGCGGCCTCGGCGGGTTTGGTAGTCTCTTCCACAATGTCGAGCAAGTCGTGCGTAGAGACCACTGAATAGATTCCCAGCTTGTGCTTCAAATTGGCTTCGCCCAAACCGTGCAAACTGCGCCGCGCAAATTGCAATTGGTAAAGTGGTTCGTCTTCTTCACCGGTGCGCCTCAACCAACCGCGTTCGATCAAGCTCGCCAGCGCGCTTTCGATCTCATTTGCCTTTCCGGCTTTACTTTTCTTGACCGCCTTCAACAACGCCTCGTGAGTTAAGTTGCCGTGGCGAAAAATGGTCAGCAAAATGAGACGCTCATTGGAGTCCAAATCGAGCAGGTCGGTGAGATGCGGCTGGGACATTCGTCCAGTGTACAACGAGACGCGGCGCGGGTCAATTGGCGAATGCTATAATTGCCGCATGGATACAAAAACACGTTACGAGGAACTCAAACAGCAAATCCACTTTCACAATTATCGGTATCACGTGCTGGATGCGCCGTTGGTCAGTGATATGGAATACGACCGCCTGCTTAATGAACTAAAAAAAATCGAAGCCGATCATCCGGACTGGGTCACAGCCGACTCGCCAACGCAACGCGCGGGGTCCAGGCCTGCTGACCGTTTCGAGAAGGTCCGCCACCCCGCGCCGATCCTGAGCCTGGCGAACGCGTTTGGTGCGGACGACGCGCGGGCCTGGTACGAACGCGTCCGCAAACTGGATGAACGCGTGGCAAAGACCAAGTTTGTGGTCGAGCCGAAGATCGATGGCTTGTCAGTTGTGCTGCATTATCGTGATGGAGTCTTTGTGCAAGGCGCGACGCGCGGCGATGGGGAAGTGGGTGAGGATATCACGGGCAACCTGCGCACGGTGAAGTCGATTCCGCTGAAGATTCCTGTAGATGCCAAAGGGCCAAAAGTGCCGCCCTATTTTGTGGTGCGTGGTGAGGCGTTTATTCCGATCAAAGAGTTTGAAGCTCTGAACGCGCGTCTAGAAGAAGCGGGCGAGAAAACGTATCTCAATCCGCGCAATACGGCCGCAGGTTCGCTGCGCCAACTCGATCCCGCGTTGACCGCTTCGCGGCCGATCACATTGTTGGTTTATCAAATTGTTTATTCTGAAGGTGGCACGACTCCGACCAGTCAATGGGAATTGTTGGAATATCTCAAAGCGCTCGGCTTTCCGGTGACGGATGTAGCTCGGCGCTTCGATGATATCGAGTCGGCGATTGCTTACACCGAGACTTGGAATGAAGGCCGCGATAAATTATCGTATGAAGCCGATGGCATGGTCATCAAAATTGACGATCTGCCTCTCGCGGCCGAGTTGGGATTTGTGGGCAAAGATCCGCGCGGCGCGATCGCCTTCAAGTTCCCGGCACGCGAAGTGACGACCACTTTGCTTGGCATTGAAGTGGAAGTGGGACGCACCGGCGTGCTCACGCCGCGCGCTGTGCTCGAGGCGGTGGAGATCGGCGGCGTGATTGTCCGCAGCGCGACTTTGCATAACTTTGACTTCATTGCCGAAAAAGATATTCGCATCGGCGACCGCGTGCTGGTCAAACGCGCGGGCGAAGTGATCCCGTATGTGATCGGTCCCATTGTGGACGCGCGCTCAGGCAAAGAAAGGAAATATAAGCCGCCTTCCACTTGCCCCGCGTGCGGACAGCCTGTGGAACATTTCGAGGGCGAGGTGGCCTGGTATTGTGTCAACGCGGCCTGTCCAGCGCAACTTCAGCGTAATATCGAACACTTTGTCTCGCGCGGCTCGATGGATATCAACGGTTTGGGATATAAAATCGTCGAGAAGTTGATTGAGGCGGGCTACGTGAAAGATGTGGCGGATATTTACGCGTTGAAGCGCGAGAATATTCTCGATGCGGTCACGAAGAAAGATCGTAAAACGGAGAAGGAACCGCCGGGCAAAATTGCCGATAACTTGTTGACTGCAATTGCAGAATCAAAGAATCAATCGTTGCCGCGCGTGATCACAGCGTTGGGAATTCGCGGCGTGGGTGAAGTGTCGGCGCGCGATCTGGCGAGTCATTTTGGGAATTTGGATACATTATCCAAAGCCAGCGCCGAAGATTTGCAACAGATCGAAGGCATTGGTCCGAACATCGCTGAAGCCATCGTGGATTGGTTCACGCGTCCTGCCAACCAAAAGGTGTTGAAGAAACTAAAGGCTGTGGGATTGTGGCCGGTCGAGAAAGAAAGCGGCAGGAAGAAAGAAGGTTCATTAACCGGATTGACGTTTGTCGTTACTGGCACGTTGCCGACCCTTTCGCGTGACGGCGCAAAGGAGTTGATCGAATCGAACGGTGGCAAGGTCACGGATTCTGTCAGTAAGAATACGAGTTATCTCGTGCTGGGCGAGAATCCCGGCTCGAAGTTGGACAAGGCGCAAAAGTTGGGAGTCAAGATTATCGGGGAAGAAGAATTGCGTCGCTTGTGTAAGTAACTTGAATTATTAATCTATGTCATGCTGAGCGCAGCGAAGCATCTATGTTATTGGATTAAAGACTCTTCGGTCGCAGCCAACGCTCACTCAGAGTGACACGTTAAGTTGTTTTGCACATCCAAGATAGGAATTTCAATGAAAGATTTCTTCATTCGTCTCTTTACAGATTTCAACGCGTTTATTATTCGTCTCACGCGCGGAAAGGTCGGCAGCCAGCTTGGCACACAGTCGATTTTGATTCTGCAAACGACCGGGCGCAAAACTGGTCAGCCGCGGCAGACGCCGATCGCGTATTTTTTCCGCGAGGGGCAGTATCTGATTGTTGGCTCGAATTGGGGAAGAGATCACCATGCAGACTGGTATCTGAATTTGCAAAAGCAACCGCAGGCAGAGATTCAGGTGAACGGCCAAACGGTCCGCGTGGAGGCGCACTCCGCGGAAGGGGAGGAATACGCGCGTTTGTGGGAATACGTCACGAAGCGGCATCCTCCTTATCTGGATTATCAAAAGATGACGACGCGCCGAATCCCGATTGTGGTGTTTCAACCGATATCTAATTCAGACTCAAAATAAGTTCGACGAGCTGGCTGCTTGACGTAGAGTCGCAGTAGTATACTTGGGAAATTCCCCCAGGAGGATGAACGCATGGATTTGGATCACACTGACGATGCTGTCACTCGTCGCATCTGGGCGATGAATGATCGTATCAAACGCTTGAAAGCCAATGACGAATATTTTTATAACCAACCCGCGGAGGAAATCCGCGGCGGCGCAAAAGTTTTGGTGCACGGCCGCGAGATGGGGATGTACGCGTCCTATAGTTATCTCGGGTTGGTCGGGCATCCGCGCATCAATGAAGCTGCTCAAAAAGCGGTGAGCAAATTCGGCACGGGCACGAACGGAGTCCGCATGTTGGCGGGCACGCTGACGCTTCACGACGAATTGGAAGAAACGATTGCGGATTTCAAACATGCGGAAGCGGCGGTCACGTATTCTTCGGGTTACGTTACCAACCTGACAGTTGTTTCCACTCTGATGGGGCGCGGCGATTATGTTTTATCCGATAAATTGAATCACGCTTCCATTGTGGACGGATGTTTGATGTCTGGCGCGGAATTCCGCCGCTTCAAACATAATGATATGGAAGATTTGGAAAACCGACTCAAGAACGTGCCTGAAGGCGTTTCCAAACTTGTGATCGCGGACTCAGTCTTTAGTATGGACGGCGATATTATCGATCTGCCGAAAGTGGTGGCGTTGTGCAAAAAGTACAATGCATGGCTGATGATTGATGAAGCGCATTCGTTGGGCGTGCTCGGCAAGACGGGCCGCGGCATTGAAGAACATTTTGGCCTCGGTGATGTAATTGATATCAAGATGGGAACATTGAGTAAGACGATTCCATCGGTAGGTGGATATGTGGCTTCGAAGAAAGAGATCATTACTTATCTTCGTCATGCCAGCCGCGCGTATATCTTTTCTGCTGCGCTGCCGCCCGCACAAGCCGGGGCCGCAAACGAAGCCTTCAAAGTAATTTTGGATGAACCCTGGCGCGTGGAAAGGTTGAATCAAAATACAAGTATTTTCATCAATGGGTTGAAGAATATGGGCTTCGATACGATGCTGACCGAGACGGCTATCGTCCCCGTTTTATGTGGCTCGGATGAACAAGCCTTTGCGATGACGCGCGAAGCGCAACATAAAGATGTCTTTGTGTTGCCGGTCGTTTCGCCTGCAGTGCCAGAAGGGTTGGCGCGCCTGCGCGCGACGGTCACGGCCGCGCATGAGCCGAGCGACATCGAACATGCGATGGAAGTCATCGGCGAAGCGGGAAAGAAGTTGGGGATTATCAAGTAAGAGAACAGAGATAAGAGAGTAAAGAACAGCCTGTCATATAGACGGGCTGTTCTGTTTGTCATGGTCAATTAATGGGCAAAGCATAAAATAATAAAAAGGTGTATAACCTTCGGAGTTTGATTTTGCATCGAGGCATATCTATGAAATTTGGAATTCACAATCCTTCCTGGCTTTTTGGCGATGATCCTCATGAGATGTTTGAACATTTGAAGCGCAAAGCTCAATGGGCGGAGGAACAAGGTTTCTCCTGGTTTTCGTTGATGGACCATCTGATCCAAATCCCCGGCGTGGGCGACGCGGACGAACCGTTTATGGAAGGCTGGTCTACGCTTTCGGCGCTCGCGGCTGTTACCAGCAAGATTCGGCTCGGAACGTTGGTATCGTCAGTGGCGTATCGCAATCCCGCGCATTTGGCCAAGATCGCGGCAGGCGTGGATATTATCAGCCGCGGCCGTTTGACGTTGGGAATCGGTGCGGGTTGGTATGTTCAGGAATATCAACAATATGGCTGGACGTTTCCGGAGAAACCGGCCGTCCGCATTGGACAGATGGAAGAGGCGATCCAGCTAATTGTCAAGATGTGGAGCGAGCCGCGCGCGAACTTCAACGGGAAATATTTCCACGTTCAAGATGCCATCCTTGAACCGAAGCCGGTCCAGAAACCGTATCCGCCTATTTTGATCGGCGGCAGCGGCGAGCAATTGACTCTGCGTGCGGTGGCGCGTTGGGCGGATGCTTGTAACGTGTTTGGCGACCCTCAGACAGTCAAAAGTAAATTCGATGTGCTGCGCATGCACTGCGAAAAGACAGGGCGGGATTTTGCTTCCATCGAACGAACCAACACGACCTCGCTCTTGATCGCCAAAGACGAGGCCGCGCTGAAAGCGAAGAAGGAACGCATCAATCTGCCAGACCCATTCCGCGGATATGCGATGACGATTCCGCAGATGATCGACTTGGTCGGCGGCTATCAGGATGTGGGATCGCAGCTGATGATTTTTAGCAGCTACAAAAACGACGCGGAAACAATTGAGTTATTTGCATCGGAGGTGATGCCGAAGTTTGCAAGTTGAACAATCTAAGGAAGATGATAGTGGACAATTAATAATGGATTGTCAGCGCTTTCCGGTTCACTACCGTGAAATGCGATATAAGATCGATCTATATCTTTATTTGCCATTCCGACGACTCTCAGACGAAAATATGTAATCCCGTTTGGGTTTATAGATTGAAGCGCATTGAAATCAAAATCTACAGAATACCAGCTGCTGTTTGGTATTATGGATAAAATTCCCGTATTTGAATTGCATTTCATTCCAGCCATAAAGTTGGCAACCGGTTGTGCGTAAACTTTTTGAGAAGTCACACTGCAAATATCGCCCATCAGTTTTTGACCGTTATGTAGTGGATTAAGACCTTTAATTCCAGACGATTTGATCTTTAACTTTATAGAAGAAATCACTGTGTTATCGGGTAAATCTGCGGTATTAAACGCAATAAGAGTTTGGTACTCCTGATTTCGTTCGGTGCCAATCAGTAATGTATTCTCATTAGCCAAAACGGAGCATTTCTTTTCATCTGCTGATGAGCATTCTAGTACGCGGCTATTGGATGGGTTGTCTGAAGTAAATAACCGATAGCCCATTAAATTCCATGCGATTAATTTTGGCGAGAGATCGGCATTGAAGATTCCCCAATGAGGTTCAACGGATGTATGAGTTTTCGAGGGTTGGTCAAATCCTTCAAAGTAAGCGAATTGAACGTCTGTCTTTGCAAGGCCGCGGTAATAAACATCCTGATTTGATTCAGATAGTCCGAAAGCACCTTCTGTGGGCAGACCAACTTCTTTGAAGAATATGAAGCGGTCTGTTTGTTTGGCCAGCGCGACATATTGATCTTGTTCCCATAAAATAGCATCCAGCGCGTATTTGGTCCAGTGCCAGTAGGGGTGAGAGATGGCGAAGATCCAGTCTCCCACTGATAAAAGTTCTGGATGAGAATAATAGGTTTGAATATCTTCTGAAGTGGTGACGGGTTTGCCTGTGCTGGCGCGTAATTCCGAGATTGCCGAACAGAGATTGGTCAGCGAATATCTTGCAGGGCGTTCAGAGAGGCCCTCGTTTCCAATGCTGTAGCCAAGCACAATAGGGGAACTTGCAGCCTCTTCGGCATTATTCAATTCGTTCTGGCTGAGCGGGTTCCAAATCCCCATGATGACGCCTTTGTAACCAAGCTTTTCCGCAATTGTGAGAAATTGATTCCCCATTAGACCAGAAGAGCCGTAGGTGATTAAGCCGGTAAAGCCAGCTTTTTTTAAAGTCAATAAATCCTCATAAATTGCACTGGCTGTTAGTTGAGGTGAATCTTCACTGCGAGTCGGAGAACTATACGCCACCCATTGGATATGCCTGACCTTTTGAATCCAACCCTTGTTTACTGGCAGGCTGCAATCTGCAGGTATGTTAACTTGAGATGTTTGAATTGGTGGAGGAAGTATTGAAGATGCAGGAAGCAAGAGCAAGATGGCCATCGATAAGGAAAGCCAGATTGCTGGTAAAAGTTTGATCAGTCTACGCCAAATCACACTAGCCTCCTTATCGTGGAATTGGAATTAACCAATGATCAGCGTGATTATACTGTTACTCCCAGCCATAATTGGTATAACCCAAAACAAAATAGTGCTACTGCGGAAACGCCAAGCAAAACGCGATTGACCTTCGGTCCCATTTGCCGCGCGGTGCCGAACACGATGACGATCACAGCGAGGCAAAGAATCAGGGTTACATAAAAGCCAGCCAGGAATCCGATTCCGTGTAGCGGAGTCTCGCGCCAGCCGCGTAACAGAACCGGCCCTGTGACGAGAGTCCAAAAAATATATGGACTTGGATTCAACGTGTTCATCAGCGTGGCCTGCAAGACGCTTTGGCGGCTCCCCGAAATATCGGCAGATGTCTCTGCTTTGAAATTTTTCCAGGCTTTGAATGTGCCATACGCCAAATATAGAATGAACAGTCCACCCGCGAGATACAGCCCGCGTTGCAGCCAGGCAGGCACTTGACTCAATACCAGTACGCACAACAAAATGATTGGCCCATCGCTGATCAACGGCGCCAGCGCGGCAGGCAGAGTCCGCCGCCAGCCTTTGGTGAGCGTTTGTGAAATGAGAAAAGTTTGGAACGGTCCGGGTTGCGCGGCGGCCGCGAATCCGTAGCCGACGCCTTGAAGAAGATAAAGCCACATAATTGAATTGTCCGATTGTCTTCCACAAAGCCACTAAGAAAAACTTTGAGTCTTGGTGACTTCGTGATGAGTAAATATTTACTCTGCGCCTGCTTCGATAGCCGCTTCTGCATCCGGTCGATGTGGTTCGACTTTAAATATTTTGAATCCCCATTGGACAGCTGGGCCAATCAACAACGCGAAGACTGCTGTTCCGATTCCTGCCGGACCTTTGAGAAGCCAGCCTAACAAGAACACACTAACCTCGATTACTGCCCGCGCCATTCGCAAGCTCAGACTTGTCGTTCGTTTCACGGCCAGCATCAAGCTGTCGCGCGGACCCGCGCCCGCGTTCACGCCGATGTAAACTGCGCTGGCGATTCCTTGCGCTAACACCGCGCCCAACAGCATCGCAATTTGCAAAGGTAAATTACCTTTGATGGAAGGAATCAGCCACAGAAAAAAATCTTCCCACGGACCGATGGATAAAATATTCGCCAGGGTTCCCCAGCCGACCTGTTCGCGCAGGAGCATAGCGACGATCAAAACTGCGAAGCCCACAATCACAGTCAGCGTGCCGGGCGTGAGTCCCATCAGCTGGGATAATGCCACCTCGAACACAGACCAGGTTCCGGTCCCGAGATTGCCGCGGATCATCAGAGCCAGTGAAAGGCCGAAGAGTGCGAATCCAATTTGAATAACGATGAAGTCTTTCGGGAAGGATTTCCAGCGAATGGTTTTGAGCAAAATGTTCCTCCAATAAAGATCAAACCAATTTCACGAAACTGGTTCCTCGACAGTCATTCGTGATGTGCGGCTTTCCAATTTTTGAATCAATTGCTTGCCAAGCCGGATGCCGGGCTTTTCGATGAATCGATATGTAACGGCGGAAATCGCTGAAGAGATTAACACAACAGCGAGATAATAGAGCACAAATTGAGTGCTTTTTCCAAAGGGAAGCTGCACATGGATGAGTTTCTGGATATAGACCACCAGGATGAAATGGACAAGATATAAACTATAGCTAACTTTTCCCAACCAGCAAATGATGGGATTCACCAAAATTTTAATGGGATGGAAAAAGAGCGCGAGGGTGAGTCCCAAGAAGCCGATACCGAAAAAGACATGAGGGTGGATCAAATCCATGTAAGAACTGACGTTGAGAAAAGCCAGAAACAAAAATAAGCTTGTGACCAAGAGTCCAACGCCAAGCTTGGGATCGCGGTGAGATTGGGGATTTCGTGCGATTTGATAAGCCAGAATGCCGAGCCCAAAAACGGGCAGTTGAGCAAATAGCCAAAAGTAAAAATAGGAATTCACAATATAAGTGGGAATAACCTGCCTCAATATCGGGTTAAGAGTTACAGCCAGTAATTTTTGCAGGAAGAGACTGGCTACAATGAAGATCAAGGTTGACCTTACATCCTTGAGCATTTTGTGCAGAAATGGGATTAACCAATAGAAGGCCATTTCCACAGCGATGGACCATCCAATCGGGATGATGGCGTTGATCGCTTCTGGATGCCAACTGTTAAGAAACAAAATGGATAAAAGATACTGCCACCAATGGACTCCGTCCGGCGTCCAATAGTTTGGACCCGTGCCGTAAATTAGTGTGTAAACGATGAGAGCGAGATAGAATAACGGTGCGATTCTGAAAAACCTGCGAATGAAAAAATTCAAGGTTGGCCTGGATTCGTTAGCTTTTCGCTGGTCGATGGATAAAAACAGAGTTAAAGCGCTGACAACGTAAAATAGCTGAACGCCGTACACACCATTTGCCGCGACCAGTCTCAGAAATGGTTGACCAGGCTGAACAATATAAGTGGTATGAATTAGAATTACTGGCAAAATCGCGAGGCCGCGCAATGCATCGATAAAATCATATCGATTGACTTCCACCTGATGTCTCATTTTTGGTATTTCCTCGATTAAGATTGTGGGATTATAACATTTGCGCTGAATTGACCGCCTAAAGGAAACCATGACACAATATTTTGAAACTTTCCGCGATACATTTACCATCAGCACCGATCCCGCCCGGCTCGATGTGGATACGGTCTGCGAACTTCTGGCGCGTTCATATTGGGCCAGCGGCCGTCCGTGCGCACGCACCGAACGCGCTCTCAAGAACTCGCTGGTTTTCGGCATGTACATCGGTGTGCGCCAGATCGGCTTGGCGCGCGTCGTCACCGATTACGCCATCTTTGCCTATCTGTGCGATGTCATCATACACGAAGATTATCGCGGTCACGGCCTCGGCAAATGGCTGATGGAGAGTGTGCTGGCACATCCCGATTTGCAAGGCCTGCGACGTTGGACTCTCGCCACTCGTGACGCGCACGGCTTGTATCGCCAATATGGTTTTGATTCATTAACCGAACCGGAGCGTTGGATGGAAATGTTCCGGCCATACGCGAATGAGAGTTGAGACTCGTGTCGTTGATTCTTAAGCCGGGACGTGAGAAATCTTTGCTGCGCCGCCATCCGTGGATTTTTTCCGGCGCGGTGGATCGCGTGGATGAAAATACCGCATCCGGCGCGACCGTTGACCTGCTCTCGTCCAAAGGGGAATTCCTCGCCCGCGCCGCTTATTCACCCACCTCGCAAATCCGCGCCCGGGTGTGGACGTTCGATCCGCGCGAGCAAGTTGATGCTGATTTCTTCCGCAAGCGAATCCGCACTGCTCTTCAAGCTCGCGTTGTACTTGGCCCAACCACAAAGAGCACAGAGAAAGAAATCTCTGTGAGCTCTGCGCGCTCTGTGGTGAGCAGTGATTCTTGCCGGATGATTTATGCCGAATCGGACGGCTTGCCCGGCTTGATCGTGGATCGTTACGGCGATGTGTTGGTCTTGCAATCGCTCACGGCTGGTTCTGAATTTTGGAAAGAGACGATTGCCGACATCTTGCTCGAAGAAACCGGACTCAAAGCCATCTACGAACGCTCGGATGCCGATGTGCGCGAGCTTGAAGGTTTATCTCGCATCGTTGGCGTTTTACGCGGTAATCTTTCTTCTCCTATATTTTCTATCCATGAACACAATTTGCAGTTCAAAGTTAATTTAGCCGAAGGTCACAAGACTGGCTTCTATCTTGACCAACGTGTCAATCGTCTGCGCGTGCGCGAATTGGCGCGAGATAGAGATGTGGTGGATTGTTTTTGTTACACCGGCGGCTTTACAGTCAATGCCTTGGCGGGCGGAGCGAAATCCGTACTGGCTGTAGATTCCTCTGCCGATGCGCTTGCATTGGCGCGTGAAGATATCGCTTTGAATCAATTACCCGTTGAGAAAGCGGACTTCCTCGAAGGCGATGTGTTTCAAGTCTTGCGTCGTTTGCGCGATGAAGGCCGCGCGTTCGATATGGTCATTCTCGACCCGCCGAAATTTGCACCCACTGCCGCGCAAGTAGAGAAAGCTTCACGAGCCTATAAAGATATCAATTTGCTGGCTTTCAAATTGTTGCGCCCCGGCGGACTTTTAGTTACGTTCTCATGTTCGGGCGGCGTGGACGCGGGCTTGTTCCAAAAGATCGTGGCCGGGGCTGCTTTGGATGCGGGCGCGGAGGCGCAGATCGTCGAGCATTTGTCGCAGGCCGCGGATCATCCGGTTTCGCTGCATTTCCCGGAAGGCGCGTACCTCAAAGGGTTGGTCTGTTTGCGCAAGTAAGTTGTCTTTGTTTTGGGCGTCTAAGAGTTAGCGCAAAGACGCTAGAACACTAGGGTTTGTATACAAATTTAAAATGTGTCACTCTGCCCGCACTGTGCCGCAGGCACACGTGAGCGAAACGAAGAGTCTCACCCTCAAACCAAAAGAGATTCTTCGTGGCGCAAGGCACCACTCAGAATGACACACGAGTCAAACCAATAACTACTTGTGCAAAGGAGATGGCATGAAGCATTACAAGTATTTGATCCTCGGCGGCGGGCTGGCGGGCGATGCCGCGGTGCGCGGCATTCGTGAGTTGGACGTGGATGGTTCCATCGGCATGCTCAGCGCAGAACCCGATCCGCCGTACTTGCGGCCTGCGCTTTCCAAAGGTTTATGGAAAGGTCGTCCGCTGGAAAAGATTTGGCGCAATACACAGAACCTAAACGTGGAAATGCATTTGGGCCGTAAAGTGACTCAACTCGGCGCGCAGAAAAAATCTTTGCGCGATGAAGGCGGCGAAGAATACACATTCGACAAGTTGCTGCTCGCTACTGGCGGTTCGCCGATCCGTTTGCCTTTCGGCGGCGAGAACATTTTGTATTATCGCAGCTTGCAGGATTATCACCGCCTGCGCGCCATGAGCGAGAAAGGAGAGCACTTCCTCGTTATCGGCGGCGGTTTTATCGGTTCGGAAATTGCCGCGGCGCTGACGATGGTCGGCAAGAAAGTGACGATGGTTTTCCTTGAGCAGGCCATCGGCGAATTGATTTATCCAAAAGAGTTGGCCTCGTTTCTGAACGATTATTATCGTCAGAAGGGCGTGGACGTAGTGACCGGCGATTCGGTAGCCAGTGTGGACGAAACGGGAGGCCGCTTCCAGGTCCGGACTAAGAGCGGGCGCGCCTTTGACGTGGACGGAGTCGTGGCTGGAATCGGAATCCGGCCCAACGTCGAGTTGGCGCGTGAAGCCGGGCTGACCGTCTCCAACGGAGTCGAAGTCAACGCGCACTTGGAGACCTCTGTAACGGATATTTACGCGGCGGGCGATGTGGCTTCGTTCCAACATCTTGCGCTGGGAAAGCGTGTGCGCGTGGAGCATGAAGATAACGCATTGTGGATGGGCAAACTAGCCGGGCGTAACATGGCGGGCGCGAGCGAGACGTATGATCACACGCCGATGTTTTATTCAGACCTGTTCGAGTTGGGCTATGAGGCGGTAGGGGAGTTGAGCAGTAAGCTCGAGACGGTTTCAGATTGGCAGGAGCCGTTCCAAAAAGGCGTGGTCTATTATCTCGAAGGCGGACGCGTGCGCGGCGTGCTCTTGTGGAATGTGTGGAAGCAAGTGGACGCGGCCCGCGCCCTGCTCACCGAGCCGGGGCCGTTCACGGAAAAAGATTTGAAAGGCAGGATTAAGGGATAAGAAGACATCGGAAGTCGAGAGGCTTCCGATGTTTGTTATCTACCAATTTAAGCGTACGCTGTGTTGGGCAGTTGTTGGTTGTGCAAGACTCACTGACTAAAAAAGGATAGATTCATTCCTTTTTACTCACGATGGCATTACGTACATAGTCTGGAATCTCGGTGACAATCGCGGTTAGATTTTTGTCTTGGCAGTGTGAACAATGCCCAGAGCGCAGTGCATCCATATCGCTTGCAGATTCGGGCGTTTGGGCATTGAATACAAAGTCACCCTTAAAATTAGGATTCGAAAAATAAGTAACCTGAGCCATTGCAAAGTAATTAAGCACAGTTGAAGCATATTGATGATGACAAGTATTACAAAAAGCCCATAAGCCATAATCGAAAAGAAGGTCTGATTGCCTATTTTTGATAAGGGATGCGATATACGGATGTTCGTAATACCAATCGGAAAATTTTGAAATGGGAACTCGAACGCCTCCAGCGATTTTCATACCAAGGGGTTTAGGTTCCATTTTATAACCGCTTGGAACATGACAAATATTTT
>DATKNJ010000290.1:0-2481 GCA_035541395.1 Anaerolineales bacterium | reverse complement strand
GCCCGCGATTGGATCGCTAATCTCGAGGCCGTCGAGCGCGAACGAACAGGCATCAAAACCCTGAAGGTCGGTTACAACAAGGTCTTTGGTTATTACATCGAAATCTCGCGTGGCGCAGCCGATCGGGCGCCGGAGAATTATATCCGCAAGCAAACGTTGGTTAATGGCGAACGCTTCATCACGCCGGAGATGAAGGAGTACGAAACTCTGGTACTGAACGCCGAAGAACGCCTCCGCGAAATAGAACAGCGGTTATTCCGTGAGATTTGTACGACACTTTCAAAGTCTGCAAATAAACTTTTAAAAATTGCAAGAGCCTTGGCGGAACTGGACGCATTGGCAACCTTGGGGGAGGCAGCTGCCTTGGGAGGGTATGTCCGGCCCGAGGTCGTGGAAGGGAACGAATTGGAAATCCACGAAGGGAGACATCCCGTCGTGGAGCAGAGCCTGCGTGGAGAACGATATGTCCCGAACAATGTCATCTTTGAAAAAGGTGAGATCGTGCGCGTCATTACCGGGCCAAACATGTCGGGCAAGTCAACCTACTTGCGACAAACTGCGCTGATCGTCTTAATGGCACAGATGGGTTCGTTCGTGCCGGCATTGTCCGCCAGGATTGGGTTGGTCGACCGAATCTTCACGCGCATCGGCGCACAAGATGAAATCCACGCCGGACAATCCACATTCATGGTCGAAATGATTGAGGCGGCAAACATTCTCCACCACGCCACAACGCGCTCCTTATTGATACTCGATGAAATTGGACGCGGTACGTCGACCTACGACGGGCTTTCGATCGCATGGGGAATCATCGAATACATACACAATCACCCTCATCTGCGCTCCAAGACGCTTTTTGCGACCCATTATCATGAGTTGACTCAGTTGGCAGATTTGTTGCCGGGCATCCGCAATTACAACGTGGCCGTTACCGAGGCGGACGGTAAAGTTGTATTCTTGCATAAAATTGTCGCGGGCGGCGCGGATAAATCCTATGGCATTCACGTTGCCCAACTGGCAGGCTTGCCCGCGCCGGTTATCCAACGCGCCAATGAAATCATGCTTGAGCTTGAAAAAACGTCCGGACGCGCTGTGAATATCAATCCGCATGTGGCGCAACAAGCCGCGCTTTTTCCGGAGACCAGTCCTCTGCTGGACGAATTGGGATCCGTAGATGTCAACTCGCTCTCGCCGATCGAGGCGCTGAATAAGTTGTTCGAATGGCAGAAGAAATACCTGAAACAAAAATCGTGATTTCAAAATCGCATCAAAGGTATTCAGCAATATCTGTCTCTCGTTGAATCAGAATATGGAGATATGAATGAAAGTTGCGATTCTGGCCGGCGGACTCGGCACACGCCTTTCGGAGGAAACCACCCTCAAACCCAAGCCAATGGTCGAGATCGGTGGAAGACCGATCCTTTGGCATATCATGCACATCTACGCAGCGTATGGCTTCAAGGAGTTTGTTGTTGCGCTCGGCTATCGCGGTGATTCGATCAAGGATTACTTCATCAATTACCACTATCACGCGCGCAGTCTGACAGTTCAACTGAAGGATGGAAACGCCACGATCCATGAAGGGAACAGCGAAGATTGGACTGTGCATCTGCTCGACACCGGTGTGGATACGAATACTGGCGGACGGGTGAAGCGCGTGGCGGAATTTATCGGAAACGAGCCGTTCATGTTGACTTATGGCGACGGCGTAAGCAACATCAACATTCCCAGGCTGCTGGAGTTTCACCGGGAACACAAAAGGCTGGCGACCCTAACGGCCGTCCGGCCTCCTGCACGTTTCGGTCAAATGATCCTGGCTGATGGCATAGTGACAGAGTTCAAGGAAAAACCGCAAATCGGCGAAGGTTGGATTAATGGAGGGTTTTTCGTTCTCCAGCCTGAAGTGGCAAAATATATTGAAGGGGACCATACAGCTTGGGAATTCGAGTCATTGGAGAAGATTGCAGCCGATGGACAACTGGCTGCATATCAACATGAGGGGTTCTGGCAGAGCATGGATACGTTACGTGACGTCAATCTGCTTGAGAAGTTATGGCGTGAAGGCAACGCACCGTGGAAATTATGGAACTGAATCGGGCTTTCTGGCAAGATCGGCCAACCTTTGTCACGGGAGGAACCGGACTGGTTGGAAGCTGGTTGGTCCGCCGGCTGATCGATGCCGGGGCTGATGTGATTTGTCTTGTCCGTGACTGGGTTCCGCAAAGCGAACTCGTTCGCACAAAATTGATTGATCAGGTCAAAGTGGTGCGCGGGGATGTTCGTGACCGGGAGGTCATCGAGCGCTCTCTTGGTGAATATGAGATCAATACGGTTATTCATCTTGCTGCTCAGACGATCGTCACCATCGCCAACCGGAATCCGATCTCAACGTTCGAGACCAACATCGCAGGCACCTGGAATCTGCTGGAAGCCTGCCGCCGAAGTCCAAGCATAAAACAAATTGTGATTGCATCCTCCGAT
>DATKNJ010000289.1:0-13952 GCA_035541395.1 Anaerolineales bacterium | reverse complement strand
CGCTCTGCAAAGCAATATCGCTACGAGATTTGATCAGCTTCCAAATAAACAATCCCAACGCGATCATTTCGATCAGGAACCAGAAGCGCGCCAGCCAACTTCCAAAACCGGAATAAGACGTGATGATATCTTTGGGATATTGCGGCTTGTATGTTTTGAAGCAAGGAAATTTGCAGTCGATTTGTTTGGTCAGCGCGAGCGGGCGCGGCGCGACAGTGCTGTATAAAGTAATTGTACGATAAATGCTATAACCGCGAGTGATCGTTTGCCTGACCGGGGATGTGACAACATTGAACGAGTAACGTCGCTCAGCCAGCATATCCGTCAAATTATAGAAAGGCAAACTGGTTGGATAAATCGAAGCTTGCACATAAGCCAAAATCAAACCGAGCGCCAACACACTCACCACATATTTCGTAATCTTGAGAACCTTTGGTTCGGTAAACAAAAAATAAATGCAGGTCTGGAGGAAATTTGAGATCGTGATACCAAAGGTCAATAAACCTACGGGAATCAAAACCGCCAATGACTTCTTCTCGCGCTGTAACAGAATCAGGAACGTAATTAAAACCGCGGCGGAATAGATATACGTTTCCAAAAACGTGCTGAGGATCAGGTGCGCTGTGCCCGCGCCCAATAAAGAAGCGAACAAGACAGCATATGTGCTATTCGTCCAACGCTTGACCAAAACCCAGGCCAGGAAAACACATAACGCACCGACACCGGCATTCAACATCAGCGCGGCATAAAAGCGGTTGCCGCTGAGAAACAAAGACAAAAACCAGGTAGTTGGACGAAAGACCAAAAACGCAAAAGGATGCACCGGCCGCATATCCACGAGTTGATGGAACGGCGCAGCCAAACGATTCATCCAGCTCGTGGGATCGGCATCGTAAAAGTTATCGTCATAGTTTTGAGTGGGATCGCGCAGCACAACGCTATACGCGACAGCCAGGGAAAAATAAACGATGAAGAAAGCCGCGGCCAACAACAGACCCGGTAAGTTGGCACGCAAAAAATCGACGAAACGATTCGAGTCGAGGCCGCGCGCTTGAATCCAATAAAGCGGGAAACCTATCCATAACGCGGAGGCAAGCACGAGACCGATCAGAAGCGGCAGATCCGATTTTGGGACGAGGAACAAGTCCGCGTCAAAAATGTTCGGAAACTGCATACACAACCACACCACCGCGCTGCCGAATCCAAAGGCGAGCAATATTCCGAACGCGATCAATCCGTGATCTGCAAACTTGAAGCGTGTAAAAATCTCACGCAACAGGAAATAAGCGATCAGCACGAACGCGGTTTGCCAAATGATCCCCCATATTGCGAGAGAGATTTGACTCTCAAAAAAGTTTTTGAGAAAGCCAAATACAAAATAAGTGACCGGGCTTGCAATCAGCCAGGCCACAAAAAAACTCGGCCAGGAAAATTTTTTTGAATCGTTCAAGTCTTAAACCTTTAACCCGGGCAAACCACCAGCAGGTGCAGCCATTTGCACCGCGTGCACAATCGCCTCGCTCAACACTTCCGCGGCAAACGCGCCCGCGGTGGAGACATCGATCTGCTTGCCGCCAGTGGCCAACGCAAACACCGTATCACCATCCAACATGGTATGCGCCGGGCGAATCGTGCGCGCCAACGCATCTTGCGCCATCTGCGCCATCTTGGTTGTTTCAGCCTTTGTAAAGTCCGCGTTGACTGCCACCACGCCCAACAGTGTATTCGCACGTGTCGCAAAGTTCAACACAGTACGTCCCAAAAATGATTTCATCAACTCGAGCGTATTGGCAAAATAACCGGCCGCGCCGAAGTGCAGCGGTCCAACGTCGGCAGAACGCACGCCCGCCAAAATCTCGCCGGTTTTCGGATCGACGACATCGCCAAAGACATTGACCGCAGCCAACGCGCCGACCACAATCCCTTTGCCGATTTCCATGCTGGCGCTTCCCAATCCGGACTTCATAGCCTGCTTCATCCCAAGCATCTTCCCCACGCTCGAGCCGGTTCCTGCTCCCATGTTGCCCTGAGCGACGGCGCTCGAAGAAGCCGCGAGACAAGCCCGATAACCCATCTCGGCATCCGGACGAATATCACTTCGTCCAAGACCGAGATCGAACAGAATCGCAGATGGAACGATTGGCACGAGTCCTGCGCCGCTGTTGAAACCGATCTTTTGTTCATCGAGATAACGCATCGCGCCGCTGGCCGCGTCGAGACCAAAGGCCGAGCCACCCGCCAACATCACCGCGTTGACTTTTTCCACAAGGTTCAACGGATTCAGCAAATCGGTTTCGCGCGTGCCGGGCGCGCCGCCGCGTACATCCACGCCGCCGACCGCGCCTTTGCGACACAAAATGACCGTGCATCCGGTCAACGCCTCGTCGTTTTGCGCGTGACCAACTTCGATGCCGGGCACATCCGTGATCGAATTATTCAATTTCATTTTGGAGAATCTATTTCAACGCGCGAACCAGTTCGAGGAACTCCTCCCACTCCTCTTGAAAGAAGTGAACTGTCACGTTGTTCAATTCAACGTGATAGGTCGTTTCGCCATCGGGTTCTTCGGCTTTCCAAACCAGATAGTTATCGGTCTCGGTCAATGTCTCGGTTTGAGGCTCGTCCTTATGATTGTTAGGCATGGAATACTCCTTTTATATGGAAATGGTCAAGACTGGCGTTCGCGCGAGCGCCACAGAGTTCGCCAAAGGCGGCGGACTTGCACCATGAAACGCGAGCCAGGCAAAGGCGGAGGATGAAGCGGTTCATTTTCGGGCCAGGGATTTAAATCCAACATCTTACGCATGGTGTAACGGAAGAAAAGAGTCACGGTCGCCAAAATCGGCGCGGCGATGACGACGCCCAACAGGCCGAGCAAATTCGCGGCGATGATGGCCGCGACCAATACGGCCGCGGGGTGAACTTTGAGAGCCTGTGCAAGGATGCGCGGCGAAACAAAATTATCGAAGGTTTGGTCCACCAAAAACGCCACGACAAATACAATAATGGTATAAGTCAGCGGTGGCCAACCAAAGAGTTTAAAGTCTTGAAAATAAGAAACGAGGACAAGGACCGTCCAATTGATGAACGGACCCACGTATGGTACGAAGCGCGCCAACCCGGCCAGGAACGCCAAACCGATTGCGTAATGCACACCAAGAATGGTCAATACAACAGTATAAACAACAACTGTCAGAAAAAAAATTATGAACTGCCCACGTAGAAACGCGTTCCAGATGCGTCCAAGTTCGCGACTGAGACGAGCGATATCATCACTATAACCGGGAATATCCACGCCGAAGAGATGGCTGCGCAAACCGCCGCTTTCGATCAAGACAAAATAAGACAGCAGCAATACAAAGAGAGTCCAGCCAAAGAAACCGGCCGCGCTGCTGGCAACCGCGCTGAGAAGAACCCCGGTTCGACTTAATAACGGCTCGACCATTCCCAACACTTGCTGGCTGAGTTGATTCAAGTCAAGTGTGCGAAAATCGATTTGGAACGGACCAAACTGAAAATCCTGGCCGGAAAAATTTTGGATGAGTCCCGGTAAAGCTGCCAAACCATCCTGTGCGATCTTCACTACGCTTTGTACTTGTTGAACAAGCCCCACACCACCCAATGCCAATAAGCCAAATAACAAAACCAAGATCAGCAAATAAATCAGGGTGACCGATAGTTGCCATGAAAGATGCGCGCGGCGCAGGAGATTGGCTACTGGATGAATGAGATAGGACAGCACCAGTGCGATCACGAGCGGGCCAAGAATAAACTGAAAGCGCACAAGCAACGCTGCGACCACAGCCACGAAAGTAAGTGCGACCACTAATTTTGTGGTTGCACCCCAAACCGGCGAATTGTTAGCAGGTGGAGGAATAGTCATGTTCTTCTTCATAATTTTAGCCAAACAACACTCATTTTACAATGAAGAGGCAAATCTCGTGCAAAATAAAAGCCCCCGCGAATGTTAAACATTCGCGGGGGCTTGCAAGCTCAAAGTCTATCCGCCGCAGCCAGAGAGGAATGGGAAGAAGACGCACCAACGATAGGTCGCGTCCACCCACCAGAAGAACGCGCCGCAAGCGCAGATGAGAATCAAGACCGCCACAACGATCAGGATGGGGATTAAATTAGTTGGCTTTGTAGTAGTCTGCTGCGATGGGCTGGCCGGCACCTGACCGGAATACGATTGAACCGGTGGTGGTGTGGATGGAGTCGAAACAGGCGTAGATGGAGATGCACCCGGACGAGCAGCTGCACGCGGAGATACCATTGTGGCACCTGGGTCAATATTGACCGCGTCATACATCAACACGATTTGTTCCCCAAGCGCGACCACATCACCGGCCTTAAGAACATACGGCCCTGATAAGCGTTGTCCGTTGACAAAAGTTCCATTGGTGGAACCCAGATCTTCAACCACATACTTGCCACCCTGGAACGTTAATCGCGAATGACGGCGTGAAACCTCTGCATCGTTGATTGATATCGTGTTAGCCGAATCGCGTCCGATCGTCAACTGATCGCCTTCGAGAGGATATACCGCGCCGGGTGTTGGACCAGAGCGCATTACCAATTGAAATTGACCAGCCATGACTCCTCCAAAATACCTTGTGATGAATTTGACTTAGTGTAAAGGTTTCAAACCAAAAAGTCAACGCCTACTTTTGTCTCACCAAACCGAACCCATTAAGAAATATAAAACTCAAAAAACGTGGCACACCTATCGAGATAACATATCATATACCATTCTTCGAACATAAAAGAAATTGCCATTGCGATACAAACATTTAATTTGCAAAAGAACAGCGATCAAAAATCAACAGCGCAGAAAATTAAAAAGACACGCGAGGTGATCTTGACAAAAATAAATAAACGCCGTATATTTACAGCGTAAATTAAAGGAGTAAGTATGGTTCGACCAAAAAGAACGAAACAACACCCTAACCTTCAGGAAGCCATCAAAGAGACGGCTTGGGAATGGATTGCACAACATGGTGCACCTGCACTTTCATTGCGCGCCATCGCACGTGAATTAAAGATTACGGCTCCTGCGATCTATAACTACTTTCCGAATCGCGACGCCCTCGTAACTGCTCTCATTATCGACGCGTACACCTCCTTTGGCGATTCGCAAATCGCCGCGCGCGATGCTGTTCCAGCAGACAATTTAACGGGGCGCTTGATGGCGATCGGGCTGGCGTATCGCAATTGGGCCTTGACTCACCCTCAGCGTTATCAACTCATCTTCGGCACACCTATCCCCGGCTATGAAGCGCCTTTGATGGAAGTGTTGCCTTCCGCAGCGCGTTCGTTAAGTGCCCTCGTCAGTGTATTAGACGCTTTGCGCGTGGTAAGCAAACTCAATGCGGAGGAGTTCCCCGCGGTCAAAAAAGAATTCAAAACCAGTTTCGAGATGTGGAAAACATATGGCGGCAATTACGATATCTTGAGTTTATCCGTAGCCGTGTTGATCTGGGCGCGCGTACATGGCATTGTCTCACTCGAAATCGCTGGAAATTTGCCGCCCTTCGGAACAGACGGCAACGGATTGTACACGTACGAGATGGCCGCGATCGAAAAGCAATTTATCAAGGAGTAAGTATGAAGGCTGTTATCCTGAATGGTTCCCACGAAAACGACTTGACTGGCCATCATATTTCCACTGCATTGATCGCCGAACTAGAAGCGCGCGGCTGGGAAGTGGAACATGTGCAATTATGTGAGACAAAGATCGGCAACTGCGCCGGGGATTTCTTCTGCTGGGTACGCAGCCCGGGCCTCTGCAATGTGAATGATAACAACCGCCTCATCGCCGAGACGATTGCCAGCAGCCAATTGATGGTTTATCTCACTCCGATCACATTCGGCGGATATTCGTCCGCGCTCAAGAAAATGGTGGATCATCAAATCCAAAATGTCCTACCATTCTTTGCTCGAGTCCACGGCGAGACGCATCACCAGCGACGCTATCCCAACTATCCGGACTTTTTATCAATCGGATGGATGGACCGACCCGATGCCCACACCGAAGCCATATTTCAACATCTTACATACCGCAACGCAATCAATTTTTATGCCAAACGTTTTGTGACTGGTATTGTTTTATCGAATCAAACTGAAGGTCAGATTCAAATATCCATCCAGAAATGGCTGGATGATATTAAAAGTAAAAGGAAATTCCAAACCGTTATGCTCCCTGAAAATCAGAAAGCGGAATTGGCACCATCCGAAATAAAGCACGCAGTATTACTTATAGGGAGTCCACGCACGCGCAAAAGCACATCTAACTCGCTTGGTAATTATCTCTTCGAACAGTTGCAGAAGCGGAACATCCAAACTGACACGATTTATATCCACACCACAACTCACTCGTCAGAAAGAACGAAGGCGATGTTGGAGGCCTTGGACGCGGCCGATTTGGTCACGTTGGCATTCCCGTTATACGTAGATTCTCTACCGGCGCCAGCCATGGACGCGCTGGAGCGCATCGCGGCACATCGTCAAACACAAGGTATCGCCAAGCCACATCAGTTATTCGTCGCCATCGCCAATTGCGGATTTCCCGAGCCGAATCACAATGCGACTGCTTTGGCAATTTGCGCAAACTTCGCTCGACTCACCGGATTTGAATGGGCAGGATCGTTGGCATTGGGCGCGGGCGAAGGGATGGTGCATGGCGCGCCACTCAATGAAATAGATGGACGCGCCATGCCATTGAAGAAGGCGCTTGATCTGGCAGCAGACGCTCTTTCAAAAGGTTTAGCCATTCCTCAAGAAGCGCAAGCTTTCCTCGCCAAACCATTTATCCCGGGCTGGCTCTATCGCTTGATGGGCGTATATGGTTGGAATCAACAAGCAAAAGAATATCACGCAGAAAATTTACTTAAGCGTCAACCTTATTTAAAAAGTTAATTTGAAGAGGAATATGCGCGAGCTTCATATCGCTTTTAGTAAATGGCGCTGCCAGCAAACAATGAATTAACCAAAGCCAAAGGAGAAAGAATGTCGAAGGTTTTTAATGGTCGTTACACAGCCAAAACTGATCAACCTTTTGTTGTCTTTTTGATTGGGATGCGTATCAATCAGTGGTGGCGTTTTGATAAATGGATTCCGGTGGCTTCCGCCATGGCGCCCATGCTGACAGCTTTATTCAAGTATCCCGAAAAAGGATTCTTGCACGCCGAATATTATTGGAATTTCACCGGGCCGGTGCTCATCCAATATTGGCGTTCATTTGAAGACCTCGAGAATTTTGCGCACAATTCATCCGATCCGCATTTGGAACCGTGGAAAAAATTTAATCAAGCCGTTGGCCAAAGCGGCATCGTCGGTGTCTGGCACGAGACATATGTTTTGAATCCGAATCAATATGAGTGTGTTTATAGCAACATGCCAAGTTTTGGTCTTGGCGCGGCAGTTGAGCATGTTGAAGCTGTTGGTAACCGTGAGACCGCGCGGCTCAGACTCAGCGCCAATCAATAATCGTCGTCTTCAACAAAACAGTCGGTATACGCCGACTGTTTTGGTTCCATCACGTCGAAGAAAATTCTTCTTCAAACGCTTTCCTTACTTCTCGCTTCACCTGCTCCATCGTTGGGACAGGCGTGAGCAAATCCTCCAACGAAACAATTGGCTCATCCTGCAAGCCACACGCAATGATGCCATCCCAATACGCCATATCCGGATTCACATTCAACGCGAAACCATGACGCGAGATTCCGTGCGAATCGACTTTCACGCCGATGGCTGCGACCTTGGCCGGTTTCTCGCGGTCTTCCGGTTTACAACGCGGGCAACGCGAATGCACATCCGCTTGAATCCACACGCCGGTCAAACCGGACCTTTGACCTGCTGCCAGTCCGAGGCGCGCTAACGCCACGATCAAGGTTTTCTCCAACCTGCGCACATAACCGACGTAATCTGCTTGAGGGATATGACCGTCAGAAATTACTTTCCCCAACGGCAGCAACGGATATCCAACCAACTGTCCCGGGCCGTGATACGTTACATCACCGCCGCGATCCACCCAATGGATCGCGATACCGCGGTTCCTCAACTTCTCCTCGCTCCACAATAAATTCTCGGCATGACCTTTGCGCCCGAACGTATAAACGTGGGGATGTTCCAACAAAAGCAGAGTCGGCGGACGCGCACCAGCCGCGATCTCAGCCGCGTATTCGTCCTGTAATTTCCAGGCGCGTTCGTATTCCATTAATCCCAAATCGATTACATCTAATTTCATATCATTTAATTAGTAAGGGCGAGTTGCCTCGCCCTTACGTATCAACCGAAAATCCTGCGATACAAGTCTGATTCTAGCAATCCATCCGGATCGCAGCGTTTCTTGAGTTTCTTGAACTTCGTTACAGTTTCTTCGCCAAAGAACTTCAACGTTGTTTCCGCGGTGGTTTCACTATTTTTCGCAAAGTAGAAACGACCACCCGCTTCAACGAGAATTTTGTCGAACTCCTGCAGCATCTTCGACATCTCCTCGCGGCGGCGGACCTTGAAATCGATGGCGAGGGAGAATCCATCCACAGCGTGCGTGAGGAGGAACTGATCGGGGCGATGACGTTTGGTCACACCCAAGTAAGCGGGTAGGCCATACTTCTTGGAACGAGACAAGATCGTCATCCAGGCTTGAAGCGCTGTTTCTTTCGGCAGAAATGACTGATATTCGATGAGTCCGTTGCGGCCAAAAGAACGCTCAAAATCAGGAACGTAATCCAGCAGAAAATGAAAAGCGGCATGACTCTCGCGGAAGGTGTGACGAGGCAAGCTGGCGATGTATTTGGCATAGTTGACCGCCCATGTGCCGAGATCATTGACAAAAGGTGTCATGAAGTAGTGCAAAATATTTTTGGGCATCACACCAAAGAGTCGGCTCGGCAGATGCTGATACGAAAGCTGAAGAGTCTTTTGCGGATCGGGATCTTCACCCTCTTTCAGATAATTGGCGGAGTGAGTTTGCCCGTGGCCGATTGTGAGGGTATCAAGCCATCCAACCACATAGTCGTAATTCGGCGCGTCCTCTTCCAAGATTTTTAGATGCTCGGCTAGTGTATGCGTCGGCTGAGCATAAACCTCGAGCAGGCCGGAATACACTTTTTTCATCTGGAGCGTGATCGAAACAAAAACGCCCAACATGCCAAGTCCGCTGATCATGGAATAGAACAGGTCGGCATTTTTCTGCGGGGAACACACCACTTCCGCGCCGGTTGGCAACACTGCAGTGAACTCAAGCACATGCTCACCAATCGGCCCCGCGTGGAAATTATTTTTGCCATGAACATTCGCGGCGAGACAACCGCCCAGCGTGGTGGTCATCGTACCGGAAACAACTGGCGGCCACCAACCATCCGGCAGGACTTTCTGCCACAACTGAGAAATGGTGACACCCGGCTCCGCTCGCACCACGCCGGTAGTTGGATCCCATTCGAGGAAATGATTCATCCCCGTTAGATCGAGCACGATTCCCCCACCGTTCAAGGAGGCATCGTTATAACTACGACCCGCGCCGCGAGCCGTGATGGTGAGACCATTTTTCTTTGCAAATTGAAAGGCCTCATAAATATCTTCGGCGCTCTTTGGCTCCAAGCGATACGAGGAGGCCTTGAGCGAATGACCGAAGTTTTCAAAGACTGTGAAATTGTTTTGAAGTGTAAGTGTAGTCATGGTTATATACTCAAACGTCGGAAGATCACCGACGGGGTAAGCTGAATCACCAACATGATCCAACGCCAAATGGAGGCCGTGTAGATCACTTGCTTGCGTTTGCGGATCGCGTTCCAAATATCGTTGACCGCGCGCTCTGTGGAAATCGTAAAAGGCGTAGCACCTTGCGCAGCCTTCAACATTTCCGTTTCCACAAAGCCCGGCTTGACCGTCAACACGTTCACGCCGTAACGCGTCAGCCGGTTACGCAATGCTTCGAGATAAGTTGTGAGCGCAGCTTTCGATGTGTTATAGCCCGGGTTTCCCACACGCCCGCGATCTCCCGCGACTGAAGAGATACCGACAATCTGTCCGCCGTGCATGTTTTTGAACAAATCTGCGACCGGTGTCAACCAAGCCATCGCGCCAACCAGGTTAATTTCGACCATCGCGCGATCATTTTCAAAGTTAAGTTGATCCGGCCCCGGAGGAAAATTCACGCCGGCATTGTAAATGAACAGATCAAGTCCGCCCAGATCGGCAACAATCTCGCGCAACAAATCAGGAATCGCGTCGGTGTCCAATACATCGTGTTGGTAAAACATGGCACGAGTTTCCTGATAATTCTTATTAATTTCATCACAGATGGTTTTTAATTGATCAGAGCGACGCGCCAACAAAGCCAGCATATAGCCTTCGTGAGCAAGGCGCGCAGCGAGCGCAGCGCCGATTCCGCTGGAGGCGCCTATCAGGATGGCGCGTTTGCGAGGGTAGAGTGGCGTGGCAGTAGGCAACTTCCCTGCGGGGGAAACAGGCTTGGACGAGTCAGACACGTTATGTATTCTCCTCGGAAGATTGATTTTCATTTTAACACACTCCCTAAAAGTCAAAGATGCCCTTATAATGTGTTTGCAACAAGCATTACTTTCACACCAAAGTGTGATTGTCCTCACAGAAGAATACAATTATAGTTCTGCAACCATATGGGAAATGCCAATCAAAGGGTTGAGGTTTTAAGTCAGGCTAGAAGGATCGTGCTGGAAGATGGTAGATTGACCGCTGGGGAACGTCAAGACCTAATAAAGCTAATCGATTCTTTGTCTGAGAGGACTCAGCCTATCCCCGTCACACAGTTAAAAGGGACTGATATTTTGTCGCGTCCGGAGGGGCGTTCGGCGAGTCAGGCGTTATTATCTCTTCTGAAGCAGCAGGCAGATGAGTTGGATGCGCTCAAAAAGTTAAGTCTAAACTTGACTTCGAGTCTTGACCTTCAAACTGTTCTCGATGCAGTCGTGACTGAGGCGATGCGTCTCGTAAAAAATGCGCATACCGCCGATATTTTTCTTTACACGAATGGTAGGCTGGAGTTTGGTGCCGCATTGGACCTGGTGGGCACACGCAGTAAACCGTTCATGACGCCGCGCGAGGATGGCCTGACGAACAGCGTAGCGCTGAGGGGTGAAATTATCCTAGTTGAGGACATGAGGACTCATCCGCTCTATAGTGGCATGCAGAAAGAGAATGGGTCGATCATTGGCATCCCACTTAAGATCAACAACAATGTCGTTGGCGTGATGAATTTGTCACGTTCAATCTCAGGAGGCTTCTCGCCTTCCGAGTTGCGTTTACTGGGATTGCTCGCTGATCAAGCCGCGGTGGCCATCTCAAACGCCAGCCTGCATCAACTCGTCAGCCGGCAGGCATATAGCGATACAGTCACCGGTTTGCCCAATCGCCGTGCGCTCGATGAGCGTTTGGAAAGTGAAGTCAAATTGGCGCGGCGAACCGGTTTCCCGTTTGCTGTAGTGATGATGGACCTCGACGGATTCAAAGATGTGAATGATACGTATGGGCACACAGTGGGAGATCAAGTGCTGCGGACTATTTTCAATTATCTGGCGACCGGCTTACGTTCCAGCGACTTTTTGGCCCGCTATGGCGGCGACGAGTTGACTCTCATCCTGAGCCAAACCGACCTCGCCCCCGCGCGCGTTGTGGCCGAAAAAATCCTCGAGAAGTTAGAGAAGTTCTCCTTCCCTGCTCCAGACAACACCAAAATAAAATTGAGTTTATCGGGTGGAATCTCGTTGTATCCCATTCACGCCATGAGCGCTTCTGACCTGTTACGTTCAGCCGATGAAGCACTTTATCGTGCCAAGAAACATCAGCGCGGTTCCTTTGTGGTCGCACATGGATTCACCGGTCCGCTGCCATCTACAGAATTTATGTAAGCATCCGAGGCAAAAGCCTCGGTTTTTCTTTCAGGGGGTTGTAGAATCTGCTGTACATCATTGAGGAGAAAATTCATGCCCCGCAAAGTCAAAATCATTCTCAATCCAATGGCCGATATGGGCCATTCCTGGCAGGTGGCGCGTGACTTGCGCCCCATCGTCGAAGAATATGGTAATGCCGACTGGAGCGGAACTGTCTATCCAACGCACGCCATCGAACTGGCGCGCAAAGCTGGCGAGGAAGGCTACGACATGGTTATTGCCATGGGCGGCGATGGAACCGTCCACGAAGTGGTGAACGGCCTGATGCAGGTCGAAGAGAAGAAGCGGCCCATTCTCGGCATTGTCCCGGTCGGTTCGGGAAACGATTTTGCGCACGCGATAGGTATTCCGAAAGAAGCCGATCGCGCACTAGACCACGCGCTCAACGGCGAAAGTTCATCTGTCGATCTCGGCTTGATGACCGATGAGCATGGTCGCAAAGAATATTTCGACAACACGCTCGGCGCCGGCTTCGACGCCGTTGTCACCATTCGTTCACACAAGTTGCCCATCTTTCGCGGCTTCCTTATCTACTTCATTGCAGTGCTTCAAACGATTCTTCTCAATCACCACCCCACTCATGTTGAAATCAAAACGGATGAGGAAAGCTGGCAGGATGAATTGCTGATGACCACCCTTTGCAATGGCGGACGCGAGGGCGGCGGCTTCATGCTTTCGTCCAAATCCGATATGACGGATGGTATCTTCGAGTTTGTCACTGTGCGCAAAGTTTCACGACCGATGATGTTCCGCCTCCTCCCGGAATTTTTAAAAGGCACGCATGCTCGTTTCACTAAACAAATCCGCATGGGCACTTGCAAAAGTTTTTCAATGATCTCCGACCTCCCGCTCTATATTCACGCGGATGGTGAAATCATCACCAGTTTTGGCAGCAATCTTCACAAAATAGGCATCGAAGTTTTACCCAATGCACTGAAAGTAGTCAAAGGCTCATAAGTTGCGAGTCGAAGGTTGGAAGATTACAATGTGATTGACCAACCTTCAATTTTTTAACACGCATGCCTGATCTTTTAACTTCCCTTCAAAAACGCGACCTTGGACATCTGCGCATCGTTGCAGAGCTATGGGGACTCGAATTGGATTCGAACGAGGCCAATCTCGCGGCGGAAGAACTCTCCGGCGCGCTCCTTGACTTGGAACTGGTCGCCGAGTTAATCGATTCGCTCTCGCCCGAAGCGCGCGCCGCGCTCAACGCGTTGACTGATAAAGAAGGCCGCCTCCCGTGGGCGGAGTTCACGCGCCGCTTCGGTCAGATCCGCGAAATGGGCGCGGGCAAACGCGACCGCGAACAACCGCATTTGCATCCCAACTCCACTGCAGAGATTCTCTTTTATCGCGCATTGGTCGCACGCGCCTTCTTCGATACAGATAAAGGTCCGCAGGAATTTGCTTATGTTCCAGAAGATTTGTTGGAGTTAATAATTAGCCACAGAGGCGCAGAGTCGCAGAGAGAGAACAAGAAACAATCTTCACAGATTAGCGACTCCGTAGCAACAAACAATGAGCCACTTGGTCGTCCCGCTTCGCCTGGCGAACATGGACAAGAATTTCTTACTGACAACTCTATTCTTGACGATGCAACCACATATCTTGCCGCGTTGCGTTCCAATCTCACGCCGCCAGAAACAAAAATTCCGAATCAAGTGATCGAAGAGTTTTTGCAAGCCGCAAAGTTGATCAAAAAAGGAAAGCCGCAGCCAGAACCAGTCAAAGCATTTCTCGAAGCGCCGCGCGGCGAAGCGCTCAAAATGCTGAGCGACGCGTGGATGGAAAGCGAAATCTTCAACGAACTTCGGCAATTGCCCGGACTAGTCTTCGAAGGCGAATGGAAAAACCAACCACTTGTCACACGTGAGTTTTTGTTGAATTTATTCGAACCGATTCCTGAAGGCAAATGGTGGAGCTTGCCAGCCTTCTTGCGCGCCGTGAAAGAAAAGTATCCCGATTATCAACGTCCCGCAGGCGATTATGATTCGTGGTTCATCAAACGCGAATCAGATG
>DATKNJ010000288.1:0-13763 GCA_035541395.1 Anaerolineales bacterium | reverse complement strand
CGCGCGCTTCGAGTTTTTTGGCGACCTCATCGCGATTCAATTTTTTATCGAAGCGAATAACGTAAACAAACCACGACATGCGCGTGGTGAATGACTCACCGAATGGAACTTCCACGCCGGGAATTTCAGACAGTCTCGATTCATACCAGGCCGCGACTTGTTCCCGCTTTGAGAGCAGTTCATCCAGCCTTTGCATTTGCGCCGCGCCCATCGCCGCGGACATCTCGTCGATGCGATAGTTATAACCGAGATGCGTATGTTGCAACCAGGTATCGCCCGGCGCGCGTCCCTGATTGCGCAGAGCGCGCATCAGATCCGCGGCTTTGTCATCATTTGTGACGATGACTCCGCCTTCGCCGGTTGTGATTTGCTTATTTGGATAGAATGCGAACACGCCGAAATCTCCGAGCACGCCCGCGGGTCGGCCTTTATAGGTCGCGCCGAGCGCTTCGCACGAATCTTCGATCACTTTGATGCCATGTTCTTTCGCGACCGCGTTGATCGCGTCCATGTCTGCGGGTTGGCCGAAGACATCTACAGGAAGAATGGCTTTCAATTTAGAGTCATGCTGCGCCCCTGCGCGCGGAAAATATTTCTTGATATTCTGCGCGGCATCCGCGACCAATTTCGGATCGATATTTCCCGTGCGCGGATCGATGTCCACAAAGATGGGAATCGCGTTCTCGAACAACATCACATTCGACGAGGCTACAAACGAAAACGGTGTGGTGATGACCAAATCGCCTGCACCGATTCCCGCCGCACGTACGCAGAGATGTAAACCTGCTGTGCCGGAGTTAACTGCAGTGGCGTGCTTGGCGCCGGTCAAATCGCAAAAAGTTTTCTCGAACGCGGGCGTGTATTTGCCCATACTCAAAATGGGCGTGTTGATGACATCAATGACGGCCTGACGGTCTGCGTCGATTAAGTCAGGGGAGGACATGGGCACTTTGTATTGTGGCATTTGTTTTTGTAGAGGCGACGGCCTGTCGCCTCTACACCTTATTTCAATTGATTTTGGATTTCTTGTGCAATGTTCTCAATAGAAATTAAACGGTTCTCTTTGGCGTTGCGCGGCCTCAATTCTACCATTCCCTCTTTGAGGTTTTTCTCGCCCACCGTTACGCGGATTGGACAGCCGATTAAATCCGCGTCGTTGAATTTGACTCCGGCGCGTTCATCGCGATCATCGAATAGAACTTCCAATCCCGCGCTTTGTAATGAGTCGTAAATTTCTTCAGCTCTGGCGCGCGTGTCGATTTCCTTGCCGGGCACATGCATGAGATATACATCAAACGGCGCGGCGTGGAAGGGGAGAGTCAAACCTTTTTCATCGTGATAACTTTCTGCTAAAGCCAATATAACATTTTGGAAGAAAATTTCGCTGCGCGTAGCCATTAACTCGGCATTCTGTTCAATAAGCGACTTACCGCACTTTATGCAAGCGTCACCGGCTTTTGCCAACGCGAGATCGAGCACCAATTGAGGTGTGTAATCTCTTCGGCTATTCGTGTTGAGGAGATGATAACCAGCTTCGTTCGCGCCTGCTACCAAATTGGTAGACGCGAGAATTAATTCGTCCACGATGATCAACGCGTTTTTGAGTCCAACTGGCGAAGCGAATCCGGGAACTGCACCGACAGCTAAAATTTCTTCTGGTGTAGCAAGACGAACTTCGCCAATGGCATTCTTGAGTTTAGCTTCACTAAGAGTCATGTCGCCGCGCATGACAATAAATATAAACTTTGAGTCGGATATACGCGTGAACATCAAGGCTTTGGCAGTTTTCTCTTTTGGAATGTTCAAGAAATTTGCCAATGACTCAATGGTGTTGCAATCGGGTGTATAAACTTTTTTTAAAGGAAGCAATTCTTCCGTGGGCAAAGCTATCTTTTTAAAGATGGCTAATTCTTTACGCGCGGTGTAATGGCAGGATGGACAAGCGATTAATTCAATCGAACCACTGGAAATCGGAAAGAAAGTTTCTTCGTCGCTGTTGAGTATGGAAAGGGAAGGTCGCGAGAAGAAAGAAGTTCCATCTTTCTCTGCGAGATTTTTCAAACGTTCAATGGCTTGTTGCCCCAGCGGCAGAATTTCATTTTCGCGCGTCAAGTATCCCGCGCGGACAAGGAAAGCAAATCCCTGCGTGCGGGCGTTGTTGGGAGCTTCGCGTTGAGTTTGGATATTGAGGTCGCGGTAACGCATGAGGAATGTTCACCGCGAAAACGCGAGGATGTTCGCGGTTCTATATTTGAAATTACGCAGTCTTCTTTTTCTTGATCGTTGCGGTGGCGACAGTTGCAGAAGGAGGGGGAGTTGGCACGGGAATCGGAGTCTGTGTAACGGATTCAGCTTGGGCGGCCTCTGAAGGTGTGGCTTCGGGAGCAGGCCCGAGATCCAGATCGACCGTTTCTTCCATCCGAATCTGACCGCGCAGGAACGCGCCTTCTTCGGTTACGAATGCAGTCGTGACCACATCGCCCCATACGCGGCCGCTGGAACGAATTTCCAGTTTTTGAGTTGTGATGTTGCCGCGCACCGCGCCGGCCACGATGACCGTGTTGGCGCGCACATTCTGACAAGTGACGCGGCCGGTCTCGCCGACGACGAGCATGCCGCGCAAAGCCACCTCTCCCTCGAACGCGCCTTCGATGCGAACACCGCCGCTGCCGTTGATTGAGCCGTGCCAGACAATGCCCGGCCCGAGTACGGAGGTGATGCGTTCTACTGCTGGAATCGGTTGCGAGGCTTCGGTGGTGGGAGTCGAATTTCTTTTAAACATATCGGGATAATTGTACCGTAGAAATATAAAGGACACAGATTCCGCGCCTATCCGCGCTGATCTGCGTCCTGATATTTAACTTGAAATACGAGAAGCGTTATTCTCCGCTTTCTTTCGCGTCCGGGTTCATCTGCACACCGACCGTGTTGAAACCCGCGTCCACGTACAGTACTTCACCAGTGATTTTTGAAGAAAGATCAGAAGCAAGGAACACCGCTGTGTTGCCCACATCTTCGATGGTGACATTTTCGCGCATCGGCGCAGCATCCGCGAAATGTTTGTACATATCGCTGAATCCGCCTACGCCGGCCGCGGCCAGTGTGCGGATCGGTCCCGCGGAAATGGCATTGACGCGAATCTTCTGCGGACCCAAATCATAGGCCAGATACCGCGTGGACGATTCGAGCGCGGCCTTGGCTACTCCCATCACGTTGTAATGCGGCGCGACTTTCGTCGCACCGGAGCCATACGTCAGGCACATGATCGACGCGCCCGGATTCAGAAGCGGAAGAAAAGCGTTCGTCAAGGCCACGAACGAAAATACGCTGATGTCCATCGCATTCTTGAATCCATCACGGCTGGTCTGATAATAAGGCCGGCTTAATTCTTCCCGCCCTGCGAAGGCAATCGAGTGAACCAATATATCGATCTTTCCAAAATGCTTCGCTGCTTTTTCGGCCACTGCTGTAATGTGCTCGTCCTTTGTCACATCACATTCTTCGACCCATTTGCATTCCACCTGTTCGGCCAGGGGTTTGACGCGCCGTTCGAGCATCTCGCCCGCGTAACTGATGCCGAGGTTCGCGCCTTCGCGTTTGAACGCTTGCGTGATACCCCATGCAATCGAGCGTTCGTTGGCGAGGCCAAAAATCAATGCATTCTTGCCATCAAGTAAACCCATACTCTCTCTCCTTTGTCGTTGCGAGGAGTTCTTCGGCTTCGCTCAGGATAAACTTCGCGACGAAACAATCTCCTCGTTTGATATCTTCCAGCCTTTGACGAGAAACCTCCACGGTTTCGACTTCCAAGGTTCAGGCACACTATATAAACCCACACGCGGGCCTCTCGTCACGCTTTTGTTCGGGACGAAAACTCCCGCTTCGATCCATAGACTTGAATTTGCTTCCGTTAAATCGATTCCGTTCTCGCTTTTGGTGATGCCCATTGACTGCGTTAGCTTGCCGGGACCGAATGTATCGCGTCCGCTTCTGCGCTTCGACATAATCTCTCCGCCTTCGATGGGTTGAATGGCGCGGATCAACACCGCGGCTGGGAATCCTTCACGTTCGGTGACCACATTAAGCATCCAATGATTTCCATATGTGAAATACACATACGCGTGTCCCGGCGGGCCATACATCACAGCCGTGCGTGGAGTCCGCCCGGCTTTGGCATGGCAGGCCAAATCTTTCTCGCTGATGTATGCTTCTGTTTCAGTGATGAGGCCGACAAGTTTTTTGCCATTCAGAATCCGAACCAGCCGCGCGCCGATCAATTCGCGCGCGACGGTCAAGGTAGGGCGGTTATAAAATTTTTTAGGCAAAGGACTGGACATTGCGTAATGATTCTAAATGTAAATATAAATATTGGCTTACAAAGGCACCAACGATAATATAAATGAAGGTAGGTGCAATTGTTAAGCCAATATCAATAGTCGGGTTGACAAAACTATGACGAGCCTCAAATTGCATGTTGGTCAGCTTATCCAAGGGTAACGAAGCTAAAAGATTACTTGCTACGATAATATAAGGGATTAATGCTATAACGATACAAAACAAAATACAGGCCAAAACATAATTCTTCTTTTTTGGATAAATTTTTACAAAAAGAAGACCGAAGATAGAGGCTGTTATTAGTCCGATGAGGACTGAAGAAAATAGCCAAAAGGGAGATGTTATGACAAGCAATGGAAAAATGAAGCGAAAGAAATCTTGGTCGAAGATGATAACGGTTGATGGATTGGAAAGAGGAAGAACTAATTCGGCAATGATTAAAACGATCAACACGTAAGTGGTTGCTGATGCAGCGCCGGTAACTGCTCCGGCCCTTGCCCCATAAAAGATTGCTTTCTTAATCATAACGTCTTATTTATATAAATAGTTTGACACGTGAAACGGGCACTTGACACTTACTTAAACCGCTCATCGCGTTGGAGCGTCAACCGCAGGCCGTCTTCCAGTTTGATCGAAGGGCGGAAACGCAGTTTTTCCTGGGCCAGCTTCAAGTCGGCGCGCATGCGAGAGACTCCGCCCGAAGTCTGGGCGTTGTAAACCACATTGGCTTCACTTTTCGTCACGTCCAATACAAGCTTGATCAACTCGCGAATCGAAGTCTCCTGTCCGGAACCAACGTTGATGACCAGCCCATCGATGTCTGGCGCGGTAGCAGCCGCGGCCAGCGCGCTGACCGCGTCATCCACGTAGATGTAATCGCGGGTTTGAGTCCCGTCGCCATGTGCGACCAACGTTCCGCCGCGTTGGGCCTGACGCAAATAATGCGGCACGACCGGCGGATGCGATGGAGGCAGATGTTGACCTGGGCCGTAGGCATTGAAAATACGCAGACTCACGGTCTCGATTCCCCATAACGCGCCGATAGTACGGACATAATACTCAGCAGACAATTTTGAGACGGCATACGGTGAGCGAGGCGATGGAACGGCATCTTCGCACAAAGGCTGTTGGCCGAGATCGCCATATACCGCGCCTGACGAAGTTAGCACTACACGCTTCACGCCCACATCGCGGGTTGCTTCCATCAGGGCCACAGTCCCGCCTACATTGACTGTGTTGTAATCGCGCGGATACAAAATAGACTCGGGTACCGAGACGCGCGCCGCGAGGTGATAGACAACATCTACATCTTGAAGCAACGTCCATAGCTTTGGGCGATCGCTTACATCCCCGCGTGTGAAGTGGACGTCTTTTGAGAGGGTTTGCGGATCGCCTGTGGAAAGATCATCCAGCCCTCGCACTTGATGCCCTTCACGAGCGAGGTAATTAGCGAGAGATGAACCAAGGAAGCCAGCCGCACCGGTGATTAGAAATTTCATCAGAAATCAGATCCCAATGATTGCCCACTTGCATTATAGCATTTAACAATTAGATTGCCTGATTTCCTTCTAACCCTATTGTTGCACTATCGTAACAACCACGGGGATGCTCGAGAAAAGTCCCTGCTTGCTAGGATCAGACAGATTTGGAATTGTTCCTAAATTTGATTGACTTATTCAGGTTAGTATGGTATTCTTTTCAGTGTAGGATAACAGTCAGTTCACGTTGGTTCAAGAGACAGCGACAGCTCACGGTTTGATCCGTGGGCTGTTTTGTTTTGCCCTCCGATGGAACAAACAGATACCTAAATTTATATTGCCATAGGAGGCAAATACAATGTCTGAACGAATCAACGGTACGGTCAAGTGGTTTAACGGCGACAAGGGCTTCGGCTTCATCGCTCGCGAAGGTGGAGCGGACGTGTTCGTCCATTTCTCTGCCATTCAAGGTGACGGGTTTCGCAATCTGCAAGAGGGACAGAAGGTTGAGTTCATGGTCGAAAAAGGCCCCAAGGGCCCGCAGGCCACCAACGTTACGGTTCTGAGCTAAACGAAAAAGAGCCTGATGTGAAAACGTCAGGCTCTTTTGATTCCTTTATCTTTTTCTCCTTGGCCCGAGACCGTTGCGCATACTGCGCGTCGGTGTGGCGGCCGGACGCGGCGGGCGTTGATCTCGATGAACGGGACCCGTTCTCGGCGGCGCGGGAACGGTGTAGTTAAATCCTTCGAGAGTCTCCCGCGGCAGTGCTTCGCCCATGATGCGTTCGAGCGTGCGGATCATATCGTTATCTTCCGGCGTAACCAGTGTGAACGCGTCGCCGCTGCGCTCCGCGCGGCCGGTGCGCCCGATGCGATGGATGTACGCGTCGGCGGTATCGGGCATATCGTAATTGATAACGTGCGAAATGTTTTCCACATCCAGGCCGCGCGCCGCTATGTCGGTGGCGACCATGATGTCATGTGTGCCATCCTTGAAGCCTTTGAGCGCGGAGTGGCGCTGGCCTTGTGTGCGGTCGCTGTGCAGGCTGGTGACTTTGAAACCAGCTTGCGCGATCTGGCGAGCCACTTTTTGGGCGCGATATTTGGTGCGCGTGAAGACCAGCACCGATTCGGTTTTTGTTCGTTTGAGTAATTCAAGCAGCAACGCAGATTTCAAATGCGAGGCCACCGGATACAGGGCGTGAGTGACTGTGCGCGCCGGGCGGCTGATGCCCATCGAAATTCTTTGCGGCTGAACCAACGATTGCGAAGCGAGTTGTTCCACTTCGAGTGGGAAGGTGGCCGAGAATAACATCGTCTGGCGTTGTTTCGGAATGGCTTGAATGATGCGCCGAATGTCGGGCAGAAAACCCATGTCGAACATGCGGTCGGCTTCGTCCAGTACCAGCACTTCGATCTTTTCCATTTTTGCGAAACGTTGGTGGATGAGGTCCAGCAGGCGGCCCGGGCAGGCGACTAAAATTTCCGCGCCGTCTTTCAGAGCCTTAATTTGCGAATTCGCTCCCACGCCACCGTAAATGGTCACGCTTCGCAAGCGAGTCCCCGCTGCGAGATCGCGCACTACCTCGTGTATCTGTTCGGCCAGCTCGCGCGTCGGCGTAACGATTAATGCGCGCGGCACGCCGCGTTGACCGTTGAGCAGCCTGTTCAAAATTGGTAAGACGAACGCGGCCGTTTTGCCGGTGCCCGTCTGCGCGGTGCCGATGATATCTCGGCCGCGCAGCGCGGCAGGGATGGCTGCTTCCTGAATCGGAGTTGCTGTCTCGTAACCCGCGCGTTTGATTCCCTGCATTAAACGGGAATCCAAATTAAATTGTTCGAAGTTCAAAATGTTTCCTTATCTTCAGAAGTCAAGCAGATGTTTGGGAATTGAGTCGACCTTCAAGCGAAAACAGCGAAAGACTGCTGACCGGTAATAGTAATGAAAAGATTATAGCACTGAAAGTTTATATGGACTTTCACGACGTATGTAGCACCTTTCAAACATCTTGCAAATTCTTTTCAAGCTTTACAAGGAAATCCAACTGATGTGCAATATACACCAATTCGCCGCGCTCGATTTGTGCTTCGCGTTGCGCGAGCCATTTAGAAAAAACCGATGGAATCACCCCGGGATTTCCGGTCAACGACTCTCTGAAGAAATGCAAGATGAAATGAAGGAAGTATGCTTCGTCGTTTAGATAAGTTCCATCGACAGAATGTACAACCCAATCCGACGCGCCCGATGCCAGAACCTTTGCTCCAGATGACCTCAAATACGAAAACAAATGACGCCCAGTGCGACTATCGCCGCCTGTTGCACGTTTATCCATCGTTTGGTGATACAGCCATTCGATTTTTTCATCCAGCGCGGGATCAATCTGCGGCTCGAGGATCGTCATCCCATCGAAATTGATCGTGAACCAAGCCAGGCTTTTTGTCAGCGAAAAAAGCTTGGGTAGTGAGATTGGCATCGGGAGCAAATCCAAAACCGCGTGCGCAATCAGCAAGTCCGCCTCTTCAGGTTTCGTTTGAATAAAATCGAAAATATCCGCTGGTTTGAAAATGATGTGGATATCGTGATTTTCATCCACTATTCGTAATTGATTCTTGCCGTTTCTTTCGGACCTCAGGCCTGTTTCCATTGCCCATTGCGGAATCCACTCGGACGCATACTCAACGTTATCGGCCATCTCATCGACCATGACATATTCGGCCTGATGAATCACATCCCAGTGAATCAAGCGCCTGAGCATGGTCCCGATCCCCGCGCCGACTTCGATGATACGAATCGGCTTCTGTGGCAGATTCGCTTTGAGCGCGTTCAACACATCTTTGTTTAATGCACGATCGTCCACGCTTTGTTTGGCAAGCAGATAATGTTGAAATGAATATTCCATGTTTAGATCATACTTTGAAGAAACTCTCGAATGCTTCGAGCAGTTTCTTCCCATTTCGGTTGTGATAGATATCGTTTGACTGCATTGAGAGACAACTTAAACAAAAGTTTGCGATTCATAGCAAGCTCGTTTAGCAGATTGGCGAGAGCTGCTGCATCATCCGGTTCGATCAAATATCCGTTTTCGCCGTGCGTGATGATCTCACCTGCCGCGCCGGCGGTCGTGCCGATGGCCGGCAGACCAAATCCCATCCCTTCGAGATAGACGATGCCGAAGCCTTCATAACTCGATGGCACAACAAGTACATGCGCAGATTTTAGTTTTTCGATTAGTAGTTCATTGTCAAGCGGGCCATGAAATTTAACCCGAGACGAAAGCCTATTGGTAACAACCAATTTCTTGATTTGCTTTGTATATTCGGGTTCACTGGTTTCCGAACCCACAACATCTACAATGTGGATTGTCATTTTTACGGCTTCCAATAGAGTGTGTAATCCCTTGCGATAAATCATATTTCCCAAAAACAGGATTCTCAATTCAGTGCTTTCAGCCCGTTTTCTAATTTCATCTTCGGTGATAGATAAACCGAATCGATCTGTTGGCGGGCAGGCTACAATGCTCGGTTTGCTATTTGCTATTATTCCGCTCACTACACTCTTTGTCATTTGAGAGTTAAAAATGAATCCATCCACACTTTGCAGATATTTCTTTTCGACAACGCGATAACAATCGTTCTGCCATTTCGGCCGCAACTCCGATGAGCGCAAATGATGTACAAGGCTGACGATCGGATATGAATGTTTTCTAATATTTGCCGCGATCAACGATGGATGATTGAGCTCGTCTTCGATCAAAATATCCAAATTGGATGGAAGCCGAAAATAGAGGTTGTCGGTTAAATGCGCAACATAGTTTCGCCACGGCAGGGAAATGACTTCGATCTCGTCACCTTTTGACCGCAAATACTCAACCAGTTTTCGATCATATAAATATCCACCGCTGATCGTATCCAGCGAACCATAAATCACAAGTCCGATTTTCATTGAGTTATTGCGCAACCAAAAAAGTTTTTCTCCGTGTCTCTGTGACTCGGCGGCTTATCGCTTGATCTTGTAAGAAGTCCACGCCGAATCGTTTTCCCATAACACCACCTTGAGCGCGGTGATATTTTTGGCTTGGATGCGTTCGTTCAATGAAGTTGCCAAAATACGAGCAAAATGCTCAATGGACGGATTCAATCCTGCAAATTCCGGCTTGTCATTCAGCATTTGCTCTTTGTAATAACCGACGATCTCACCGAGATGCTTCTCCACCTCTACAATATCGACGAGATAACCATGCTGGTTTAGTTCGTTTCCTGAAAGCTGCAACTCCAAAACATAATGATGCGAATTGGGATTATTTTCCGGTCCCCAATCCCCTCCGATTAAAAAATGACGAGCGATAAAGTCGCGGCGCACAGCGAGGGTGTACATAAACATGACTCCTTGATTCAAAAATAAACAGGTTGTATGACGAAATGTCCGTTTTCTTGGATCACGGGCATGGCAAAATCAAATCGATCCAAAGAAGTGCAATAATCAATATCTACAGCAGGAAACTCTGGGCGCGCTGAATCGAAGTGGTAACTCGCGTCTCTCGATTTGCGCACGCGTTCGAGAAATGGCTCCGGATTTGGTCGTTTCCTCTTCAACAAAGTTTCCAGATATTCCGCGCAAGCCTGGTCTTCATCTCCGCCTTTGCCGAAGTCGTCATAACCGGTCACGACAAAAGTGACTTGTTCTGGCGCAAATCGCTGAATATATTTTACAGTCGCGGCTGCGACCACAAAACTGGCTGCTACCATTTGTTTGGCTTGAAGGCTGCGGACGATTCCTTGCGTGCCTGCGCCGGTGCGTTGTACGATCACGCGTCCGTTCAAATCGAGTCCGAGCACTTGCGAAGGCGAATTCCCAAAATCAAAGCCTGCGGGCGGAATACCTCCCACTTCGCCGCAAACCAACCGATTCGAATCTTCTTGTTTCAACTGCAAAGCTTCTTCGACAGTTCTTACAGGAATGATTTTGTGCGCGCCTCTCGAAAAAACGAACGCTGCGTTTGTGAACGCGCGAATGACATCGATGACCACGACGAAGCCATTTGCCTGCGAACAGTTTTCAAGAGTTGCGTAATGAAATTTCATGATCGATATTGAAAGACAATTTGAAGAGCATCTTGCGGATATTCATCCAGCAGGCGATATGCATCGGCTGCCTGTTGCAAAGGAAAACGATGCGTGATCCATTTCTCGGGATGGATTCGTTTCAGCGCTTCCCACGCGACCTCGAACCTGCGCGTTTTATCCCAGCGGCCGCTCAACTCGGGCGCGATCGTACTGACCTGTGATGAGATCAATTTGATGCGCGAACGATGGAATGCTCCACCGAAATCGATCGGCGCGCGCTTTTCGCCATACCACGAACCGATCACGATTCGTCCACTGAAGGTTGTCAACGCGATGGCGTCATCGAGCGCTACCGGCGAACCGCTGAGTTCGTAAGTTAAGTCGGCGTTGCCTTTGAGCGATTCTCTCACTTCATTGTGAAGCGTCGCAGAGCTTGGATCGAGTGATTCTGTCACACCTAATTCACGCGAAGCGTTTCGCCGCGCTTCAAAGCGATCAACTGTAACCAGAGCTTCCAACGGAAATTCACGTAACAACGACGCGGTCAACAAACCGACCATGCCTTGGCCGAAGACCAGCACGCGTTCACCGAGCATCGGCGCGCCATCTTGCACAAAGTTGACCGCGGTTTCCATGTTCGGCAGGAAACAAGCTGTTTCGCAGGAACAAGAGTTGGGAATCGGGAATAACGAATCACATTTCGTGATGAAATGCGAGGCGTGCGGTTGAAAAGAAAATACTTTTTGATTCAACCATTTGTGGTTTACGTCTTGCCCCACTTCGATTATTTCGCCAACAGCCGCGTAACCGTACGCGAGCGGATATGCAAACCCCCCGCGCAATGCTGAGATAACGGAATCAGTTTCAAGGTCCCGCGGGAAGCGCCCTTGATAGATGAGCATTTCCGTTCCCGCGCTGATCGCGGAAGAAATGGTCTCCACCAAAACATCATCCGCGCCGAGAGCAGGCAAAGACTCCTCGCGGAGTTCCACCTGTCGCGGCGCGGTAAAGTACGCGATCGTACGCTTCACGTTTCTATTGTACTCGCGCGAAACTATGCAGGCTTATCGGCTTGAAGTTGTGTGAGAAGTAAGACCTCGGCGATTTTCGCGGGGACGCCATATAACGAATCGTGACTGAAGAAAGGCATGCCATCGCGAATGACGCTGAAGCCAACCCAAATGACCAGCCAGGCGACAATTGTCAGAATGGTATATCCGAACAAAACCTGCCAAACCAATTTATGCCGTTCTTGAAAAAATGGCATCGGCAGGAAATACGCGCCGAGCAAACCGATGTAACCCAAACCGTTTAATAGAAACAATGGATCGGGACCGTCCGGAAACAGCGTGCGGTCGAGGGCCGCGAGCAAATGCAGAATTGCCGTGAACAGACCAAGAAAAATAATCGCGTAATGCTTGCCAGTCAGTTTCATGGTGCCTCCTTTGGCTTGTCATTGAGACGGCGCGGGGACGCGCGGTTTTACTTGACGAGACCGCGGCTTGCGAAATATAACCCCAACCCGCCGATCAAGATGTCGCGTGCGCGCATCAAGAGTGTGACGCCAATGGCTGAAGCGGCCGCGATTCCAAACGCGCCCAGCGCGAAAACCTGGCTGGCTTCCAGCGCGCCGAGTCCGCCGGGCAATGGAACAAGAAAAGCCAGCCAGCCTGCCGTCCATGCGGAAACGGTTTGCCAGAACGGAAGACGAATTTGCAGGAACGATGTGATCAACATGTATTCGATGACCATGCCCGCGGCGGCTAATAATGAAACGAACGCGGCAACGAATAAGGCGCGCAGATGCCGTTGACAGAACGCGCCCGCTAGTCGCTCTGCGGCGATGATGAAACGCGACCATTTTGCACGGGAAAGTGCGCGTAAGACAAATCTAATTGGATAAACGCCTCTATACATCAAGATGATATGAATCAACGGCCACAACATGAGCGCTGCCAACGCGGCCCACGCCGCCGAAAGTTGCCCGCCGGTTACGGAGAAGATTCCCGCCTCGGCCACTGCCGTTAAACCGACCGCCAGCAAAATGAAGTTGGCCAGAAACTCAAGCAGCTTATCCATCACAACGGACGCGGCCGCGCGCGTATATGTCAATCCATGATGATGACGAAGATATAAAACCTGCAAGGGTTCCCCGCCAATTTGCGGCCCGAGCGTGAAATAACTGACTCCGAATACGGCCACGCGTACCGCCAGCAATGGAACATATGGAATGGATTTAGCTTCCGCGCGCACGATAACCCACCAGCGTAAAGTGATCAACGCGTAGATCGCGGCATTGATTCCAATCAGCGCGAAGATTTGCCAAAGTTTTAATTGGCGAATTGTTTCCCAGATTTCGGCGAGCGGTGCGTTGCGCAGCGCAAAGTAAAGGAGAAGCGCGAGGATTGAATACACCGCGAAGAGCCGAAGCACACGAAGCGTCTTCGTTTTTGAAGAATTTTGCAGCGTGGAATTTAATCCTTCTTCGTTCAAAGTACGTTGATTCCTTTATCGCGCGGCGGGTTCTCAATTAAACATTTCATCTCGGCCAGCACTGCACGGTGAATCGTTTGCGTATCCGTTGTGCCGAGTTCTTTGACAGTGATCGGTTTTCCGAATTGCACGGTAACACTTACAGGCTTGATCTTGAACATGACCATTGCCAGTAATTGCAAAGCGGCGGCTAGTTTTTCTTTGTCTTCGCGCGTCTTTTTGATAACTAATAATGGATGATGCGCGGTTGCTTTCCATATCACATTGCGCACCAAGACCGGAACAACTGCCGTTTCCGGTGCGAGGCGGATAAAGACTCCAACACTATCCGTCCAATCATTCAGCGATTCTAGCGCGCCCGGATACACATCTGGATCAGGTTCGATGTGGCCC
>DATKNJ010000287.1:0-7766 GCA_035541395.1 Anaerolineales bacterium | reverse complement strand
CTTCAGCCTTCACATAACGCGGCGCAGCTGCGGCAATATGCAACGCGATCTCATGAGCCAGCGTACGGAATGCTTCCGAACGCGCCACGAAATCGGTCTCGCAATTGACTTCTACCATCACACCCACGCGGCCCCCGCCGTGCGAGTACAGTTCCACAACTCCCTCGGATACTTCTCGGTCGGCGCGTTTGGCTGCGGTGGCTAATCCTTTTTCGCGCAGAAAGTCCACAGCCTTTTGAAAATCGCCATCGGCATCCGTCAAGGCTTTGCGGCAATCCAAAACGCCCGCGCCGGTGGCCGTGCGTAATTCCTTGATCATTTCAGTTGTAATTTCCATTTCACAATCCTCGCCGCGAGCTATTCCGCTGCAGATTCTCCAGCTTCAGCTCCGCCCACAGTTCCTGCCTCCGAAGCCGTTTCTTCTTCCGTTGGTTTGCGGCTGACATTCAACTTTGCCAGCGTGGCCTCGCCCAATAGTTCTTCTTCATTCACATCTTCATCCTGCTCCACCGCTTCGCGCGCAGCTTTGCGCGTCGGTCGAGGTGCGGGTTCAGCGGCGGCTTCCGCCGCAGGTTGTTCTTCGGGTTCTTCTTCCTTGCGCATGGCTTTGCCTTCCAGCACCGCGTCGGCTATTTTCGCGACCAACAATTTGATGGCGCGGATGGCATCGTCATTGGATGGGATCACATAATCGATATCCTGCGGATTGCAGTTCGTATCCACCAACGCCACGATCGGGATGTTGAGCAGATTCGCCTCATGGACAGCCGCGTCTTCGCGGCAGACATCCACGATGAAGAGCAAATCGGGCAACCGCTTCATCTTCCGGACGCCGGAGAGGCGCGTCTCAAGACGGTCGATCTCACGCTGAATCAACAAACCTTCCTTCTTCGTCAGATTGTTGATATCACCGCTGTCGCGTAATTGCTCCAGCCGTTCGAGTTCCTGGATGCGTTGATACATGGTGGACCAGTTGGTCAACATGCCGCCCAGCCAGCGCTCCGTAACGAAGGGCATGGCGCAGCGCTGCGCCTCTTCTGCCACGGTCTCTTGCGCCTGGCGTTTAGTCCCGACAAACAGAATCGTACCGCCGTTGGCAACCGTATCGCGGATCAGGTTATAAGCCTGAGTCAGCAATTTGACGGTCTGTTGCAGGTCGATAATATGAATGCCGTTACGTTCGGTGAAGATGTACGGCTTCATACGTGGGTCCCACTTGTTCGTGCGGTGACCGAAATGTACACCGCTCTCAAGCAGGGCTTTCATAGAAATAATGGCCATAGGGGGAACCTCCTTGCGTTTGGCCTCCGCTTGCCTCATCCCTGCCAGCGATGGCGCCGATGCGCCACACGCACTGGTAAGTCCGCAAGCGTGTGAATTTGGGCATATATTGCCTGCCCAGGCAGAATAGCTTTCTTTCCGAAAGCGGCGCGATTATATCATAACTTCGCAGCGGGCCGAAGCGAAAACCAACGATCTTTCAGATTCATGATCGGCCTCTCGAAAGCGAAGTAACTTAAGGAGGCGACCAGGATCGACAATGGAAGGGCCACCAGCGCAATGGGCAAAATGTTCCAATTCGGCAGAATAAAAACACCTACGAACCATAACAAGCAATAATGATATACATATAAACCGTATGAGATTTTGCCCAAATAAGTCAACACCGGATATTCAAGGAAGCGCGCAAACCAACCTTCTTTGGCAACTCCATAAATCAAAAGCATAAAAAGATAATTGAGCAAGGAATATGCCCAAACCGGCCGGTAAGCGTTAGGAAGCAAGTTTCTCAACCCAAACCCATAGTTGGGATTCCATTGACCGATTGTTAAATAGTCGATCGACATACTGACCAATGGAAGAGCAAACAACAGAACAAGGAACTGCAGCTTGGCCTTTGGAATCGATGGGAGAATATTCAACAAAGCGCCCATCGCAAACGCGTCGAGGTGAGAAACCGGCAGCGCGTATACTGCCACATTCGGGTCTTGATGAAGCAACGAAATCGTCGTGTGCTGATAGAACAACAAAGTCGCAAGGCGAAACACGGGAGCCAATCCAACTGCAAAGAAAAATACTTTTTTCAAATGCTGCTTTGGCGTGAGAAAAACGACAAAAGGCCATATCAAATAAAATTGCTCTTCCACGGCCAACGACCATAAATGGGTCAGAAAGCTGGAGGCGATTTCATATTTATTGGTGGCCATCATAAAATCATAGACATAATACAACGCATATGGAAACTGCTTTTGGAAGACTTGTGTAAAGCTTTGCCTGAAGTGGTGCTCCACCATCATCGCCACGGCCAACGAAATCAAAAACAAGTAAAGATAATATAACGGAACAATTCGCAGAACACGGCGGCCATAAAACTTAAGCAAGTACATTCCCATGGACAGGGAATTTTTCATCTCAAGCAAGATCCCGGTGATCAAAAAACCAGAGAGCACGAAAAACAACTGTACCCCCACCCAGCCAAAATCTCCGAAATGTGCGTGATAGAGAAAGACCAGCAGAAAAGCGATGGCGCGTAGGCCATCCAACCCTTTGATTCGCGTCATGGTTGGAATTATATCTTTAATAAAGAAAAAGCCTCCGAAATCGGAGGCTTATCAATTTTATTCAAATCGCAACAGACTGATTATAAAGCTGTCGTTTGATATCCATGATGTCCCGACTGATGCGCGAACCAGTGTCATGATTAATCTCTTTGGAGATTTTCTCGATCGCATACATAACCGTGGTATGGTCGAGGCCGCCCAAAGATTCTCCAATCTGCGGGAGGGAAAGGTTGGCTTCTTCGCGCAGCAGGAACATCGCAATCTGACGAGGCAGCGCCACATCGTGCGAACGGTCGCGGCTCAGCAGTTTTTCCATCGGCAAATTGAATTTACGCGCCACCAAGTCGATCACACGTTGCGGATCGATATCGCCGTGTTGAGGCAATAGATCGGCCAAAGCCATATCCACCAAGCCTGGCGTGAGAGAAGAACCGCTTAAATCAGCAAAGGCAATGATGCGATTCAACGCGCCCTCCAATTCGCGAATATTGGACTGCACGCGACGAGCAATGGTATCCAGAATTTCATCGGAAATATGACGGCCGGTTCGCTCCGCTTTAGAGCGTAAGATCGCGAGACGCGTCTCGAGGTCAGGCGGCTGGATGTCAGCGGTTAAGCCCCATTCGAAACGGGAACGCAGGCGTTCTTCCAATGTGACCATCGCTTTAGGCGGACGATCTGACGAAACGATGATTTGCTTATCCTGTCCATGCAAGGTGTTAAATGTGTGGAAGAATTCTTCCTGCGTGGATTCTTTGCCGGCGATAAACTGAACATCATCCACGAGCAATACATCTGCAGAACGATATTTATCGCGAAAGGCCTGAGTTGTGTGCGAACGAATGGCCGTGACGATATCGTTGGTAAATTCTTCGGAAGAAACATAAAGCACGTTCAGGCCGCGCGCATAACAAGCATTGCCAATGGCATGTAATAAGTGCGTCTTTCCAAGCCCTACACCCCCATACAAGAAAAGCGGATTATAAGCACGCGCCGGCTTTTCGGCCACGGCCTGACAGGCTGCGTGCGCCAGACGATTGCCTGAACCAACCACAAATGTATCAAAGGTGTAACGCGGGTTGAGGTTGGCATTCCGGGAACGAGACTCGGGGGAGGAAATTTCAATCGAGGCAGATTCAGGTTCCGGGTCCGAGGAAGAGGCGTTCTCTTCCGCTTGCGAAACAACGAAATCCACGGCCACGTTCGAGTTCAAAATCCCGATCAGCAGACGGCTGACTGTACTAGCCAGACGACTCTCCAGCCAATCGCGGGCATACGCGTTGCGAACTCCAACGGTTAGTATGCCTTTAGCATAAGAAACCGGACGAGTGTCGCGTACCCAGGTATCAAATGAGGCTCTGGGCATTTCCATTTGAAGTTGTCCAAGTACAGACTGCCAGGCCTGCTCAGCGTTCATAAGCTCACTCCCTTGGTGCGGAATAGGGTAGATGGAACTAACCCGCCCAACTTCCGCGGCTTAGTATGATGACGGATAAATTTTCAATAAACGGTCTACTGGGACTTTGAATGTGTTAAGTTAGGACCCACATTCAATTTTCAGCGTGACAACATTGTAGCAGATATATATAAGAAATAACAACACGTCTGGCCTACGGGAGTTTAAAAACATCATCTTTTTTAAGGTTGACCAACGTTAAAGAATCGAAAGACATTTCGTGGATGAGAGTCTGGTACAAAGAACGAATGTTCCAGCCAAAGACAAGTTTGATGCTAATTTACCCCCCACATATAGGCATTAAACCCAGTTTTCTTCGTACAGACATAGATTTGTCTTAAAAAATCTGTGGATAAAAATTTTTTGATTCGCGTAAGATGAACCTCACGATCCAGTGATTCAAAATTTGATTCCTACGCGATTCAATGATTATGACTTTGCGTCGCGTGGAACCCACGCGAGAATGGTTGTTCCTTCGCCAACACCTGATGTAATATCTATTTCACCGCCCACAGAATGCACGCGCGTTTGCATATTGGCCAATCCATGACCAATAGTTGTACTCATCTTTTCCATTGCAAAGCCATTGCCATCGTCGCGAATTTCCATCAACACACGATCGCGAGTCTTCCAAAGTGCGATTTGAACATTTCTTGCCTTGGCATGCTTGGCCGCGTTAGCCAAAGCTTCCTGACAGATATGAAATAACACCAAAGCATGAGAGCTTGAAAGGTCATTCAACTCTTTTTCAGAGCCGGTAAGCTGGACATCTGCCAATGTATTCGCGCGAAATTCATTGGCCAGCCGCTGAATTCCTTGCATCAGACCTTGTTCCCCCAATTGACGCGGACGCAAATCCAAAATATATGAACGAAGGTCGCGTATCGCCTGATTCAAACTATCAATCGCACCTTGAATCCGCTCTTTCACGTTCGATGGATCTTCCTCTACCGTGTGCAAAGCGCTCTCTAATATCAATCCAACGGCATAAATCGATTGAATGATGCCATCGTGCAAGTCCATGCCAATGCGATCGCGCTCTTCCAGGATCGCCAAACGGTGAGAATTTTCATGAAGGCGCGCATTTTGGATTGCCGCGGCCGCATACGCGGCCAGCATTTGGATAATCTTCTCATCATCTGCGGAAAATTCCGGCTCTCCGGGCTTCTTGGTGAGATAGATTTGTCCGAGTTGACGATCACTTGTACGAATGGGAACGCCTAAGAATGCAACCATCTGCGGATGATGCGCCGGAAACCCCACTGATTTCGGGTGTTTTCGAATGATAGGCACGCGCAAAGGCACTTCCGTATCCATCAATTCGCCGATCAGGCCTTTCCCCACCGGCGGATGTGCGATTCGCTTTACTTCTTCTGGAGTCATTCCCACAGTGATGAACTGTTTCAACGCCCCCTCATCATCCAATACGCCCACCGCAGCATATTGCGCCTCGGCTTGTTCACACGCAACCGATGCAATTCTTTCCAATAAATGCTCCAGAGCAACGTCTTTCACCAATTCCAAGCTGGCTTGGTGCAAAGCGATCAGACGTTCCTGGAGTTGTTCACGAGTCAGGAGCATAGTAAAGACACCTCAATCGAAGTATTATATATCGGATTCAAGACTCTGATAGGTTTTGGCAGACCGCGACCATAAAATCTACTTTACAAAGGTGAAATCGATGACAAGCTCCCGAATCACAGGTTTTTATAACCAATCGATTGAAGAACGGCGCGCCAAACTGGCGGAAGCCTCACAACGGACTCCCGAAGACCTGTCTCCGTGGACGACGGGCGGAGTCTCCGCTGAGGCCGCTGACCACATGATCGAAAACGTAGTCGGGACTCACGCGCTTCCGCTTGGAATCGCACTCAATTTCATAGTCAATGGCCGCGATGTGTTGGTGCCGATGGCAATCGAAGAACCATCCGTGGTAGCTGGCGCTTCGTTCATGGCAAAACTAGCCCGCGCCGGCGGCGGATTCACGGCCACTACCACCGAACCACTGATGATCGGGCAGATGCAAGTCATTAATGTATCAAATCTGGAAGAAGCAAAGCTAAAACTTTATGAACATAAAGCCGAGTTACTCTCCGAAGCGGACGCAATCGACCCGGTATTGAAAAAATTTGGCGGTGGAGCGCGTGATTTGGAAGTGCGCGTGATCGACGACTCCCCTATCGGCGGCTTTTTAGTTGTTCATCTCATCTATGATGTGCGCGATGCAATGGGTGCGAACGCGGTCAACACAGCTTGCGAACGGCTCGCGCCAAAAGTTGAATCCATCACCGGCGGAAAAGTTCATTTGCGTATTCTGTCGAATCTGGCAGATCGTCGACTCGCGCGGGCGCGTTGTACGATTCCGGTCAAAGAATTAGCGTTCGACAATTTTTCGGGTGAATCCGTTCGCGATGGCATTATCGCTGCGTATGCCTTCGCTGCGGCAGATCCATACCGCGCCGCGACTCATAACAAAGGAATCATGAACGGCGTGGACGCGGTAGTCATTGCCACCGGCAACGACTGGCGTGCCATCGAAGCGGGCGCGCATGCCTATGCTGCGCGTTCGGGAAAATACACTTCTTTATCAACTTGGAACAAAGACGCAGACGGCAATTTGGCCGGCACGCTCGAAATGCCAATGGCGGTGGGAATTATCGGCGGCGCGACCAAAGTTCATCCGGCCGCGCAAGCCGCGGTCAAATTGATGAACGTAAAAACAGCATCCGAACTGGCGGAGATCATTGTCTCTGTCGGGTTGGCGCAAAACATGGCCGCACTGCGCGCCCTCGCTACTGAAGGCATCCAACGCGGACACATGTCCCTGCATGCAAGGCAAGTTGCCATCGCAGCCGGCGCGAGTGGGGGTCTGATCGAAAAAGTCGCCACACAAATGGTGGCAGAAAAAGTAGTCCGCATCGATCGTGCGGAAGAAATTTTGAAATCCATCAAAGGTTAAACTAAATTTTTGGGGCAGGGTAAACAATGAAAAAATATATCGGTATTCTCTTGATCATTCTCTTGTTTAGTTTGTCTTGCGGCGTGATGGCTACGCCGCTTGCGCCGACTGCAACTCCGATCCCGCCATCTCCGACTCTCGTCCCAACCGCGGTACCGCCAACAGCAACACTCGTGCCGCCAACGCCATCGACGCCGTTGGGGACGATTGCGCTTGACTTTGTTGCACTGCTATGCGATGCGCAGTGGATGAACGGTGCGCAGCATCTCACGGCTTGCCCGCCCGCCAACGCAGATCGTTCGGGCGGTTATGCCGCGGCCATTGATTCCACCACCGAAGGATTGCCCGCCAACACACCTGTGATTCTGGCCTTCCCCGGCACGTATTCCGCAGCGATCTTTCTGCGCTATCCAACCTTCAAAGTGCATGCGGGAGATCGCTTCCGTGCCACACTTCGCTGTTCGGGACCAGCTAATTCATTATGTGATGTTCAATTCGCGTTGGAATATTATGATGCAAAGGGAAAGTATCACAGCCCGTTCATGCAGTGGAATTACAATCCGAGCATGCCCGATATTCATTTAGATGAAGACTTGAGTTCCCTCGCCGGTCAAAGCGTGGACTTTGTGCTGGCTCTGCGGCCGGAGAATAACACCTCCGCACCACAAGACGGCGCGTTATGGATTGCGCCCGTGATCTATCGGCAAAATCCGTAATATGATGTTGTAGAGATTTTCAAGCAGGCAAAATTGAATTCAAAGTTTCGGAATATGTAGAGTCAAAACTAAAT